>NZ_JACARU010000064.1:0-46244 GCF_013386425.1 Cedecea sp. P7760
GAGTTCTCAGAGCCTGACAAGTATAAAATACAAAATAATTGCCGACCGCTCACTTTCCAGGCTAAGAGTATAAATCCTGGCCAGGAGTGGTTATTTTACAAACAAAAACGAGCCCAAAAGGGCTCGTTTTTTACGTTGTGTGACTTACTGCACTGCCACAATGCGATCGTCTTTTACTTCCAGCTTAATAGTTTTCCCAGGAATCAGCTCTCCGGAAAGGATTTGCTGAGCCAGTGGGTTCTCAATTTGCTGCTGGATAGCTCGTTTCAGCGGACGTGCTCCGTAAACAGGGTCATAGCCATTCTCACTTATCAGTTTCAGCGCTTCATCAGAGATGCTCACGCCATAGCCACGCTCTTCCAGACGTTTGTACAACCGCTGCAGCTGAATCTGCGCAATAGAAGCAATATGACGCTCACCCAGCGGATGGAACACCACGACTTCATCTATACGGTTAATGAACTCCGGCCGGAAGCTTTGGCTAACGACACCCAGCACCAAATCTTTCATATGACCATAGTCGAGCGCACCAAAGCGTTCCTGAATGAGATCGGAACCGAGGTTTGAAGTCATAATGACAACCGTATTACGGAAATCAACGGTTCTGCCCTGACCATCGGTCAGGCGACCATCGTCCAGCACCTGCAGCAGGATGTTAAACACATCCGGATGTGCTTTCTCGACCTCATCCAGCAGAATCACCGAATAAGGACGGCGACGTACCGCTTCCGTCAGATAACCGCCTTCTTCATAACCCACATAGCCCGGAGGCGCACCCACCAGCCGCGATACGGAGTGTTTCTCCATAAACTCGGACATATCGATACGCACCATCGCATCGTCGCTGTCGAACATAAAGTTCGCCAACGCTTTGCACAGCTCGGTCTTACCTACCCCGGTTGGTCCCAGGAACAGGAACGAACCGATTGGGCGATTCGGGTCCGATAGCCCTGCGCGGCTACGGCGAATAGCGTTGGATACCGCTTCGACGGCTTCATCCTGGCCAATGACGCGCTGATGAAGATCTTTTTCCATACGTAATAGCTTGTCGCGCTCGCCTTCCAGCATTCGGGCAACCGGGATCCCGGTCCAGCGCGCCAGGACTTCGGCGATTTCTGCATCCGTCACTTTATTACGCAACAGGCGCATGGTTTTCCCTTCACTTTGGGTCGCCGCGGCCAGCTGTTTCTCCAGCTCAGGGATTTTACCGTACTGCAGCTCGGACATACGCCCAAGATCGCCCACGCGTCGAGCCTGCTCAATCGCAATCTTCGCCTGCTCAAGTTCAGCCTTAATGGTCTGCGTACCTGACAGAGAGGCTTTCTCCGCCTTCCACTCTTCTTCAAGCTCAGAGTACTGGCGTTCTCTATCTTCCAGTTCTTCATTCAGCATGCTGAGTCGTTTCTGACTGGCTTCATCAGACTCTTTCTTCAGCGCCTGCTGCTCCAGCTTGAGCTGGATAATGCGGCGATCGAGACGGTCCAGCTCTTCCGGCTTGGAATCTATCTGCATACGAATGCTGGATGCGGCTTCATCAATAAGGTCGATGGCCTTATCCGGCAGTTGACGATCGGCAATATAGCGATGAGACAGCGTGGCTGCCGCCACAATTGCCGGATCGGTAATTTGTACATGGTGATGCAGCTCATAGCGTTCTTTCAGCCCACGTAGAATCGCAATGGTGTCTTCTACAGTAGGCTCCGCCACGAAAACTTTTTGGAAGCGTCGTTCGAGCGCAGCATCCTTCTCTATATATTGGCGATATTCATCGAGCGTGGTCGCGCCAACGCAGTGAAGTTCACCACGAGCAAGCGCCGGCTTGAGCATATTCCCGGCATCCATTGCGCCGTCTGCTTTACCAGCACCAACCATAGTATGCAGCTCATCAATAAACAGAATGACGTTACCTTCCTGCTTAGAGAGATCGTTCAGCACGCCTTTCAGACGCTCTTCGAACTCACCGCGGTATTTAGCCCCAGCCACCAGCGAGCCCATATCAAGCGCGAGAACCCGACGGCCTTTTAAGCCTTCAGGCACTTCACCATTGATGATGCGCTGCGCAAGCCCTTCGACGATGGCCGTTTTACCAACGCCCGGTTCACCAATCAGCACCGGGTTGTTTTTGGTACGGCGCTGCAGTACCTGGATGGTACGACGAATTTCTTCATCACGGCCGATGACCGGATCCAGTTTGCCTTGCTCAGCTCGTTCGGTTAAATCGACGGTGTATTTCTTTAATGCCTGACGTTGGTCTTCGGCACCCTGATCGTTCACGCTCTCCCCTCCACGCATTTGCTCAATCGCGGCGGTTATGTTCGCTGGCGTTGCGCCCGCTGCTTTCAGCAGGTCAGTCAGAGTGCCGCGTGAGTCAAGCACCGCCAGAACAAAGAGTTCTGACGAAATAAAGTTATCGTTCCGTTTTTGTGCCAGCTTGTCGCACAGGTTTAATACACGCACCAGGTCCTGAGAAGGCTGAACGTCACCGCCGGTGCCTTCCACCTGCGGCAAACGGCTTAGGGCCTGCTCAATGTCGGTACGTAGTTTGCCCGCGTTCACCCCCGCAGAGGTCAGTAACGGACGCACGGATCCTCCTTCCTGATTGAGCAGAGCGCTCATCAGATGAAGAGGTTCGATGAATTGATTGTCGTGCCCAAGCGCAAGAGATTGGGCATCGGCGAGAGCAAGCTGGAATTTATTGGTAAGACGATCCAGACGCATAACTCCTCCCATAAACAGGTCAAATTTGCTACTGGAGATTAAATGAGGTCATCCCTCAATTATTCAAGGTTAATGACCTGAAATATATGAAGCGCGAGCGACACGCACTGGATCGTCTTGATTCGATAGGTTATATCAGCCAGATGAAACTTGCCATACGACCTGTGGTTCTGTCGCGGCGGTAAGAGAAGAAATCGCCGCTTTCGGTCCAGGTACAGCGGTCGCCGCCGTACACCTGCGTGACGCCTACGTTTGCCAGCCGCTGCCTTGCAAGCTGGTAAATATCAGCATAGTACTTTTCACCGGCGGCACGAAAAGCGCTCACCGCTTTCTCGTCTTTTGCCATAAAAGCTTCACGCACTTCAGGCCCGACTTCAAACGCCAGGGGGCCAATCGCCGGCCCAAGCCAGGCACGAATGTTCTGCGGATCGTCCTGGAAACAGGCAACTGTTTCTTCTAGTACGCCTTCACATAAGCCTCGCCAGCCGGCATGTGCTGCGGCAACCTCGGTTCCCGCCTCATTACAAAACAGCACCGGCAGACAATCTGCCGTCATCACCGCACAAACCGTCCCCGGCGTATTGCTATAAGAAGCATCCGCACGCTTTGAGGCATAAGGCTCGCCCGTCAGCTTCAACACCGTTTTGCCGTGAACCTGCTCAAGCCAGACCGGCCGGGAAGGCAAGCCTGCCGCTGTGTAAAACAGCCGGCGGTTCACTTCGACATGCTCCAAATCATCGCCGCAATGGGCGCCCAGATTCATCGAGTCATACGGCGCGACGCTAACACCGCCGATACGGGTTGAGCTACAGGAGGCAACCCCTTCAGGAAGGGGCCACTGCGGGACGATCGTTTTGGTCATAGCCAGTCCAGTTGATCCTTATGGGTTTCGGTATCGACGCGCAGGGCTTCGATAAGGTCAACCATATCCTGCGGGATCGGCGCGCTCCATTCCATCAGAATACCGCTGACTGGATGGTAAAGACGTAGCATGGTGGCATGCAGCGCCTGCCGGTCAAACTTGCGCAGTATGCTGACAAACTCTTCCGAAGCCCCTTTCGGCGGACGAGGACGGCCACCGTACAGCTGATCGCCCACCAGCGGATGGCTGATGTGCGCCATGTGTACGCGAATCTGGTGAGTACGCCCGGTTTCCAGACGCAGACGCAGACGCGTATGAACGCGGAAGTGTTCCATAATGCGGTAATGAGTCACCGCAGGTTTTCCCATTGGGTGCACGGACATGTGGGTACGTTTGGTTGGATGGCGGCTGATAGGCTCTTCCACCGTACCGCCGCCGGTCATATGACCAATCGCAACGGCTTCGTACTCACGGGTAATTTCACGCAGCTGAAGTGCTTCAACCAGGCGAGTCTGTGCTGGAACGGTTTTCGCCACGACCATCAGGCCGGTGGTGTCTTTATCCAGGCGGTGGACGATGCCCGCACGCGGTACATCCGCAATCGCCGGATAGTAATGCAAAAGCGCATTCAGCACCGTGCCGTCAGGGTTGCCTGCGCCAGGATGCACTACCAGGTCACGCGGCTTATTGATCACCAGAATATCTTCATCTTCATAAACGATATTCAACGGGATATCCTGAGGCTCCCAGCGCGCTTCTTCTTCAATTTCTGCATTGATAGCAACGAGTTCGCCACCCAACACTTTCTCTTTCGGCTTGTCCCAGACAACGCCGTTGACCGTGACTTTCTGGTCAAGAATCCATTCTTTTATGCGCGAACGCGAATAATCCGGGAACAATTCGGCCAATGCCTGATCTAAGCGTTGACCCAGTTGTGAATCGGACACCGTTTCGGTGAGTTGTACTAGTTGTGCCATAGACAGCTTCTTTCGTTAACGTTGGGTTTTACGGCAATGCCGTTTAATATAATGTGCTATTGTAGCTGGTCTTTATCGGGAGCTGGAACACGAACTCTCCCGGAAATAAAATTACTTAGGAAAGTCAAACGTCATGACGCGCATGAAATATCTGGTGGCAGCGGCCACGTTGAGCCTGGCTTTGGCTGGTTGCTCCAGTTCCAAGGATGAGGTTCCTGATAATCCGCCTTCTGAGATCTATGCGACTGCCCAGCAAAAGCTGCAGGACGGTAACTTTAAAGCGGCGATAACGCAACTGGAAGCGCTGGATAACCGTTATCCGTTCGGCCCGTACTCTCAGCAAGTGCAGCTCGACCTGATCTACGCCTACTACAAAAATGCGGACTTACCGCTGGCTCAGGCGGCGATCGATCGCTTCATGCGCCTTAATCCGACTCATCCAAACATCGACTACGTACTTTACATGCGTGGCCTGACGGACATGGCTTTGGATGACAGTGCGCTGCAAGGCTTCTTCGGCGTTGATCGTTCTGACCGCGATCCGCAGCATGCTCGCGACGCATTCAACGACTTCTCGAAGCTGGTTCGCGGCTATCCAAACAGCCAATACGTCACCGATGCGACCAAACGCCTCGTGTTCCTCAAAGATCGCCTGGCGAAGTATGAGCTTTCCGTGGCGCAATATTACACGAAACGCGGCGCCTGGGTTGCAGTAGTTAATCGCGTTGAAGGTATGCTGCGTGATTATCCGGACACTCAGGCCACTCGTGACGGCCTGAAGCTGATGGAAAATGCCTACCGCGAGATGCAGATGCCGGGTCAGGCTGACAAAGTTGCGAAGATTATTGCCGCCAATAGCAGCAATACCTGATCGACGATATCGCAAGAAAAACGGCAGCCTCGGCTGCCGTTTTTTTATCTGCCGACGCAAAAACTGAAACGGTTTAGCGTCAGGTCATCCCATCAAATATGGACGCGATTTCCGATAACCACAAGCCTTAAAAATACATATCCTGTTCTGCCTCACAAAAAGCCTTCCTTGACAAAAAGTGACAAAATAATGTGATTTACATCACACATTTTGACATTAGGAACGGTATGCTGAAGTTACCAAGACGGCAAAGACAAGAGGTAACTTTATGACAATGAACATTACCAGCAAGCAAATGGAAATCACCCCAGCTATTCGCCAGCATGTCGCCGACCGTCTCAGTAAGCTGGACAAGTGGCAAACTCATCTAATTAATCCACATATTATCTTGTCCAAAGAGCCTCAGGGTTTTGTGGCCGATGCCACGATTAACACACCGAATGGGCACCTCGTAGCCAGTGCCAGACATGAAGATATGTATACGGCTATCAACGATTTAATCAACAAACTGGAGCGGCAGTTAAATAAAGTGCAACACAAAGGTGAAGCACGTCGCGCAGCAGGTTCAGTGAAAGACGTGTCCTTCGCAGAAGCAGAAGCTGACGAAGAGTAATACATCACTCTCCTTCCACTCACCGCAACGCGCCTTCGGGCGCGTTTTTTATTGACAGAACGAAAACAGAGCAGGTACTTTACCTCTCAGATTCCTCAGGAAACCTGACATGAAACTTTTCCCGTTTTTCTTCGCATTCTTTTTTACCTTCCCCTGACTGGGAGGCAATTCGTCGTGTGATAAAGAATGCGAAGACGAACAAACAAGCCTCCCAAGCGGGAGGCTTTTTTTATGGACATCGAAAAGGTAGCGTTATGACCGAAATTAATCCGTTGCTGGCCCTGCGCGATAAAATCAGCGCGCTGGATGAAAAGCTGTTAGCCCTGCTGGCAGAGCGCCGCCTGTTGGCGGTTGAGGTTGGCAAAGCAAAGCTCGCTTCTCACCGCCCGGTACGCGATATCGATCGAGAAAGAGACTTACTGGAACGCCTGATTACCCTCGGTAAAGACCACCATCTCGATGCCCACTACATCACGCGCCTGTTCCAGCTCATTATTGAAGACTCAGTTCTTACCCAGCAGACCTTGCTGCAGCAGCACCTGAATAAAACTAACCCTCACTCTGCCCGCGTCGCTTTCCTTGGGCCTAAAGGCTCTTACTCTCACCTGGCCGCTCGCCAGTACGCCGCTCGCCACTTTGAACAGTTCATCGAAAGCGGCTGCGCCAAATTCCACGATATCTTCAACCAGGTGGAAACCGGCCAGGCGGATTACGCCGTCGTGCCGATTGAAAACACCAGCTCGGGGGCTATCAACGACGTCTACGACCTGTTGCAGCACACCAGCCTGTCGATCGTGGCCGAAATGACGGTGCCGATTGACCACTGCGTGCTGGTTTCCGGCTCTACCGACCTCGAACAGATCCAGACTGTTTACAGTCACCCTCAGCCTTTCCAGCAGTGCAGCCAGTTCATTAATCGCTATCCTCACTGGAAAATTGAATACACGGAAAGCACCTCTGCGGCGATGGAAAAAGTCGCACAGGCTAACTCGCCTCACGTCGCCGCGCTGGGCAGTGAAGCCGGTGGCGCTCTTTACGGCCTGCAGGTGCTGGAACGCAACCTTGCAAATCAGACCCAGAACATTACTCGCTTTATCGTGCTGGCGCGTAAGGCCGTTGAAGTGTCCGATCAGGTCCCCGCGAAAACCACTCTGCTGATGGCAACTGGCCAGCAGGCCGGTGCGCTGGTAGAGGCGTTACTGGTCTTACGCAACCACAATCTGATCATGACCAGGCTGGAATCACGCCCAATCAACGGCAACCCGTGGGAAGAGATGTTTTATCTGGATATTCAGGCCAACCTGAAAGATGAGGCCATGCGTAAGGCGCTACGAGAGCTGGGCGAAATCACCCGCTCCCTGAAACTACTCGGCAGCTACCCAAGCGAAAACGTAGTACCGGTCGACCCGGCCTGATAACAATGCCAGCCCGGCTTCAACCGGGCTGGATAAATCACATTTCCCGAAACTTCAGCTTTTCCATTCCGGCCACTTCAACGCGGAGGGTGAAAAGTGCCCCAGACAGCGGTAACCGAGCCACTTCTTCATCGTCCATGTTTTCTCTGGTAGTGGTGATAAATAGCGTTTTCATATCATCGCCGCCAAAGCAAACCATCGTTGGGCAGCGCACGGGCAAGCGGTGCTCTTCCACTATCTCCCCTTGTGGAGAAATACGCGCAATGCGGTAACCATCAAACAGCGCCGTCCAGTAATGCCCTTCGCTGTCCATCGCCGCGCCGTCAGGCATGCCCTCGCCTTGGGCAAATCGCTTAAAGACTTCACGTATGCCCGGCTCGCCATGGGCATCCAGCGGCGTGCGGTAAATCACGGCATTTGGCGTGTCCGAGGTATACATCCATTTTCCATCCGCGCTAAATGCCAGCCCGTTAGCGCCGTGGATATCATGCTGAATCACATGCGGCGTCAGGTCGTTATCCACCCGGCAAAGTAACGCGCCATTATAGTCACCGGGGCCCCAAAACGTGCCGGCGTAAAAACGCCCCTGCCTGTCGGTACCGCCGTCGTTGAAACGGGCCAAATCCGGGTTACTTGGGTTATCACAGACTTTGCCCACGATAAGCCCGGTTTTATTGGTTAGCCAGATTCCGCTGCGCATCGCCACGATGAACCCGCCGGACTCACGCAGGGCAAAGCAACCCACCTCTTCAGAAAACTGAATAACGTCATGTTTGCCGCTGGCAAGATGGTAGCGGTGGATTTCGTTCTCAAGAATGTCCGTCCAATAGAGGCTGCCTTCTTCTGCGCTCCACGTAGGGCATTCGGGTAAGTGACCGGTATAGTCGAACAGCAGCTGCGGCTCAGCCATTTCAGGTATCCTTTTGGCAAACAAAAAAGCCAGCGGGCAAACTCCCACTGGCTTTTGATTATAAAACCTTTTGCCACTTACTGGCGGTTATCATTTGCCTGGCGTAACAGGACGCGGCTCTCATTCTGGAAACGTTGAGCGTAATCCCCGAACCAGTGCTCCACTTTACGGAAGCTGTCGATAAACGCCTGCTTGTCGCCGTGTTCCAGCAGGCCAATCGCCTCGCCGAAGCGTTTGTAATAACGCTTGATCAGCGCCAGATTGCTTTCTGACGACATAATAATATCGGCATAAAGCTGCGGATCCTGGGCAAACAGTCGGCCAACCATCGCCAGTTCAAGGCGATAAATCGGCGATGACAGCGCCAGCAGCTGCTCCAGCTGTACGTTTTCTTCCGCCAGATGCAGGCCATATGCGAAGGTCGCAAAGTGACGCAGCGCCTGGATGAATGCCATATTCTGGTCGTGCTCCACGGCGCTGGAGCGGTGCAAACGCGCGCCCCAAACCTGAATTTGCTCCAGTAGCCATTGATACGCTTCAGGCTGACGGCCGTCGCAGTAAACCACGACCTGTTTTGCCAGGCTGCCGCTGTCCGGGCCAAACATCGGGTGCAAACCCAATACCGGGCCAGAGTGCACGGCAAGCATCGCCTGCAGTGGGCCATTCTTCACCGAAGCCAGATCCACGAGGATGCAGTCCGCAGGTAGCGGAGGCAGACTGGCAATAACCTGCTCGGTGATGTGAATCGGCACGCTCACAATCACCATGCCCGCATCGGCCAACAGCTCAGGCGCTTTGTCCCAGTCCTCTTTTTCAAGAATGCGAACCTGGTAGCCAGAAAGCGTCAGCATTTTTTCAAACAGACGCCCCATCTGGCCGCCACCGCCCACAATCACCACAGGACGCAGTGAAGGATGCAGGGTTTTAAAACCCTTGTCGTTCTCGCTGGAGTACGACTCGCGCATCACGCGGCGCAGAACATCTTCAATTAAATCCGGTGGAACCCCTAAGGCTTCGGCTTCTTTACGGCGCGACGCCAGCATTGAAGTTTCGCGTTCCGGCACATAAATCGGTAAACCGAAGCGGCTTTTCACTTCGCCGACTTCCGCTACCAGTTCCAGCCGCTTAGCCAGCAAATCCAGTAGCGCTTTATCCACTTCATCGATTTGATCGCGCAGCGCGGTCAATTCAGCCACCATAGTAAACCTCTTATGCCTGACGAGCCGCCAGCACACCGCTCAGATCCTTGTGGATCTCACGCAGCAGGCTGTCCGTAGTTTCCCAGTCGATGCATGCATCGGTCACGGACACGCCGTATTTCATTTCGCTACGCGGCTGCTCTGACGATTGATTACCCTCGTGGATATTACTTTCAATCATCAGGCCAATAATAGAGCGGTTACCATCTTTAATCTGAGCAATGGCGGATTCTGCCACGCCCGGTTGACGACGGAAGTCTTTGTTTGAGTTGCCATGGCTGCAATCTATCATCAAGGACGGGCGCAGGCCTGCTTTCTGCATTTCGGCTTCACACTGGGCAACGTCCGCCGGGCTGTAGTTAGGGGCTTTGCCACCGCGCAAAATCACGTGCCCATCCGGGTTACCCTGAGTTTGCAGCAGGCAAACCTGGCCGGCCTGGTTAATGCCCACGAAACGGTGCGGCATAGCGGCAGCGCGCATGGCGTTAATCGCCGTCCCCAGGCTGCCATCTGTACCATTTTTAAAACCAACCGGCATAGAAAGGCCAGAAGCCATTTCGCGGTGAGTCTGGGACTCAGTGGTGCGAGCCCCGATTGCGGACCAGCTAAACAGGTCGCCCAGGTATTGTGGGCTATTCGGATCCAGCGCCTCGGTTGCCAGCGGCAGACCAAGGCTAACCAGCTCAACCAGCAGGCGACGCGCAATTTTCAGCCCTGCTTCCACATCAAACGAGCCATCCATATGCGGGTCGTTGATAAGCCCTTTCCAACCAACGGTAGTACGAGGCTTTTCAAAATAGACGCGCATCACGAGGTACAGACTATCGCTAACTTGTTCAGACAGAGCTTTAAAACGACGAGCGTATTCAATCGCGGCTTCCGGATCGTGGATCGAGCAAGGTCCACAGACAACCAACAGGCGCGGATCGCGGCCAGCAATAATGTTGGAAATCGTTTGACGTGATTGCTCAATTTGCGCTTCCTGCGCTGCGGTGAGTGGAAACTCTGCTTTCAGCTGATCCGGAGTGATGAGTATTTGTTCGTCAGAGATATGAACATTGTTAAGCGCGTCTTTTTGCATGATGGCAGTCCTGTGTTTAGCTCGTTTGCGATAGTCGTTTCCTCGTGGAGGAGGACTTACTGTAACCGCCAACAGTAAAGATTGCAATCCATTATACGTAAATTAATCGTTACACCAATGATTTAATAGCGCTTAAAAGCGCAACAACCGTAAACATTAAATTACACGCGGCATAAAAGTGCGTATTTTGTGGGCAAAATTGCATTAACATACAAAACAGCGCGTAAAAATTCATTCCCCCTTCTATGCTGATATTATCCTCGTGAGAACATTTTTTTAAGAGGAGAAGGATAACGATTTACGCCATCATTCCAGGGCTATTCTCGTTATTATTTTTGATAATCAGGAATATCATCACACTCAGGAATGAATGACGGGATTATGCAGGAGTGATATGCTCAACGGCGACATCATAAATAATAAAAGCTGTTTACTGCGGCTACGATGCTTTAGGGCTGGTGGCGCGTGAAAACTTCGCCTATTTTTCGCGGGATGCCTTTATTTACGACGTTTATCGTCTGCCTGCTATTTATATCCAGAACGCTGGCCTCACCGCCGGCAAGTCCGGTACTGTCCGACAAGGTTCGCACCATTGTTTCCGGCATTGTAAGCTATAC
This sequence comes from Cedecea sp. P7760, assembly GCF_013386425.1. NCBI lineage: Bacteria > Pseudomonadati > Pseudomonadota > Gammaproteobacteria > Enterobacterales > Enterobacteriaceae > Cedecea > Cedecea sp. P7760. The sequence goes on from NZ_JACARU010000064.1 coordinate 11,264, forward strand.
GCGCTGGCCCCAGACGCAGGGGCTTCCCAAGCTGTGTATCTTCTCAACCGCCGCCTATGCCGCCACGCTAAGCGATAAAAATAGCGATATATCGTTCCAACCGTTGCTCGTTAAGTCTGACGAAGAGGCATTAAGAGCCCAGTGTGACGGGATCTATTTTGGTAACGAGTCACCACAACAGCAGTTGCAATTAATAGAACGTTATCAATCTCGACCTTTATTGTTAATTGCCGAGCAGAACCCGCAATGCATAATTGGCAGCGCTTTCTGCCTGAATATTCATAATGACGCAGTTTCTTTTTCGGTAAACCTTGATGCCCTTACGCGCAGCGGCGTCAGGGTTAGCCCGGATGTATTACTGCTGGCTCGGCCAGGGAATAATAGTCATGAATAAGGATTTGACCCCCTCGTCACGTCCGACGTTTAAAGGAACATTACGCAGAATCAGCATCATTAGCGTGGTTGTCGCCATGCTGATTGTCTGGCTGTTGCTTTCCGTCGCCTCGATGCTGACGCTAAAACAATACGCTCAAAAAAACCTCGAGTTACTGGCGGTAACCGTGAGCCACAGCCTGGAGGCTGCCGTTGTTTTCCGCGACAGTGCCTCCGCCAATGAAACCCTTTCGGTGCTGGGCAGGCAAGGGCAATTCACCGCCGCGAAGGTGGTAGATTCTGAAGGCAGGGAACTGACCCACTGGCAGGCAGATAAGCCGTCTCAACATGACATGGTTGGCGGCCTGGTCACGCGGTGGCTTTACCCTCACCCTATAAGACAGCCGATTTGGCACAACGGCAAAATCATCGGTGAAATGCGCCTCATAGGCACAGATGCCACCGTTACCCTGTTCGTCTGGCTTTCGCTAGGCGTGCTGACGGCCTGCATTTTGCTTGCCTCCATTATCGCATTGGGTATTTCACGCCATCTGCACGGTGATATCGACGCCGCTTTGCAGAATATTACCGACGTTGTTCACGACGTCCGCAGTAACCGTAACTTTTCTCGCCGCGTGTCGCCGGAAAAGATTGAAGAGTTTCACCTTTTTGCCCTGGACTTCAATAGTCTGCTGGACGAGATGGAAGAGTGGCAAAGACAGCTGCAGCTGAAGAACGCGTCGCTGCAAAAAACTGCCCTTCAGGATCCGCTGACAGGACTGGCAAATCGCGCAGCCTTCCGCACGGCGCTGGATAAGCTAATTGAGGACGCCGATACGCTCCAGAACAGCGCGCTGCTATTTATGGACGGCGACAATTTCAAATTTATTAACGACACCTGGGGGCACGCTGCCGGCGATGCAGTACTTATTGAGGTCGCAAAACGGCTGCTGATGTTTGCCAATACCCGCCATCTTGCATTCCGTCTCGGCGGAGATGAATTTGCCATGCTGCTTCACGCAGTCTGCAATGAAGGACAGGCCGCAGGAGTGCTAAAGCAGCTAAAGGAAATTATTGAGCAGCCGATTCTCTTACCGGGCGAACACTGGGTCACCATGACTCTAAGCGTTGGCGTCGCGCTCGCGAAAGACATTACGTCAGCAGAAACCCTCATGGAAACGGCCGATCGCAACATGTACATAGAAAAACACAAGCAGCGTGAGTTGCTTACAAAACAGCACCAAAGGGATTCATTATGATAGCTTCGCGCTTATTTGCACCAGCAATGCTCTTTTCATTCCTGTTAACCGGCTGTCAGGCACCACCGTCAACCTTCTCCCCTGAGCAAGTTGCCGCCATGCGCTCCTACGGCTTCTCAGAGTCAAACGACGGCTGGTCGCTTGGGCTGTCGGATAAAATTCTGTTCGGTAAAAACCAGTACAAGCTACAGCCTGAAAGCTATCAAACCATTCAGTCGATGGCCGCTAAGCTCTCAGCAACCGGCCTGAAGCACGCCCGTCTTGATGGCCACACCGATAACTACGGCGAAGACGGCTACAATGAACAGCTCTCTCTCAAGCGCGCGAACATCGTCGCGGATGCCTGGGCCGAAGGCGCTAAAATCCCGCGCAGTAACCTCACCACGCAAGGATTGGGTAAGAAATACCCGGTTGCCAGCAACAGTACCGGCGAGGGACGTGCCGAAAACCGCCGCGTCGCGGTCGTGATTACCGCCCCATAATCTAAACAAATTCAGCGCATAAAAAAGGGCTGCCAGATGGCAGCCCTTTTATTTGGATGTCGCCTAAGCGAATCTTAGCTAAGACGCTCTTTGATACGAGCAGACTTACCAGTACGCTCACGCAGGTAGTACAGTTTAGCTTTACGAACGGCACCACGACGTTTAACAGTAATGCTGTCGATTACTGGGGAGTGAGTCTGGAATACACGCTCAACACCTTCGCCGTTAGAAATCTTACGAACAGTGAATGCAGAGTGCAGACCGCGGTTACGGATAGCGATAACCACGCCCTCAAATGCCTGCAGACGTTTTTTAGAACCTTCAACGACCCATACTTTCACTTCCACGGAGTCGCCCGGACGGAAGGAAGGTACATCCTGTTTCATCTGTTCTTGTTCAAGTTGCTTAATAATGTTGCTCATAATTTATCTCTTATCCTGGGTAAACTGATATATCCCCGTCATATTTGAAGCTGCATCTGCGCTGGCTGCTCTCCTTCACCCGAGTCACTTACCAAAGTAAGCTCATCGGGATTCACTCGCTTGCCATCTTGCTGCAACTCCAACTATTTAGGGGCTTTGGGAAGGATTAACCCTGCCCATCATGTTTATGTTGCTGTTGCGTATGTTCTTTTTTGAACTCCGCCAGCAACCTTGCTTGCTCTTCAGTCAGAGCCAGGTTTTCCAAAAGTTCAGGTCTTCTAAGCCAGGTACGGCCCAGCGACTGTTTCAGGCGCCAACGGCGAATCTCTGCATGGTTCCCCGACAGTAAGACCGCCGGTACTTCCATGCCATCCAACACTTCAGGACGGGTATAGTGAGGACAATCCAGCAGCCCTTCAGCAAACGAATCTTCGGTTGCCGAAGCTTCATGTCCCAGCACGCCCGGAATAAACCGGGAGACTGAGTCAATCAGCGTCATCGCTGGCAGCTCACCGCCGCTGAGAACGTAATCGCCGATTGACCATTCTTCGTCAATTTCGGTTTGGATCACGCGCTCATCGATCCCTTCGTAACGGCCGCAAACCAGAATTAACTTCTCGTTCATTGCCAGTTCACTGACGCCCGCTTGATCAAGCTTGCGCCCCTGAGGTGAAAGATAGATAACCTTAGCACCTTCTCCTGCCGCCGCTTTCGCTGCGTGGATGGCTTCCCGCAAAGGATTCACCATCATCAGCATTCCCGGTCCGCCGCCGTAAGGACGATCGTCCACGGTACGGTGCCGGTCATAGGTGAAGTCACGCGGACTCCAGCTTTGAATGCTTAGCAGGCCATTTTTTACTGCCCGGCCAGTTACCCCGTAATCGGTAATTGCGCGGAACATCTCAGGAAACAGGCTAACGACACCAATAAACACAAGCCAATCCCCACTATGCTAACGACTACCGTATGATTTCGGAGTTTTAAAAACCAGGATCCCAATCTACTTCAATGGTTTGAGTAGCGAGATCGACTTTCTTGATAACCTGCCCATCGAGGAACGGAACCAGCCGCTCCTTGATGCCAAATGCATCCTTCAGGTTTGCCTTGATGACGAGAACGTCATTCGAGCCGGTTTCCATCATATCGATGACTTTACCGAGCTGGTACCCCTGAGTGGTCACTACCTGGCAACCCATAAGGTCTTTCCAGTAATAGTCACCTGCGTCAAGAGCCGGCAGTTGCGTTGAATCCACGACAATTTCGCAATTGGTCAGAAGATTCGCGGCATCCCGATCGTCAACGCCTTGCAGCTTGATGACCAGATCCTGATTGTGGTGCTTCCAGCTTTCCAGCTGTACTTGCTGCCACTGACCGCCGCGCTGGATAAACCAGGGCTGGTAGTCAAAAATGCTTTCGGCGTCTTCGGTGGAGGAAAACACTCTGAGCCAACCACGAATACCGTAGGAGGAGCCCATCTTGCCCAACACAATTGGGTTAACAGGAGCCTGTGCGGCGAGTTGCTTGCTCATCATGACCACCGTGACAGATTAAGCTGCTTTCTTAGCTTCTTTGATCAGCGCAGCAACGCGATCAGAAACGGTTGCGCCCTGGCCAACCCAATGAGCTACGCGATCCAGATCCAGGCGAACGCCTTCTTCTTTCTCGTTAGCGATAGGGTTGAAGAAACCAACGCGCTCAATGAAGCGACCGTTACGTGCATTACGGCTATCAGTAACGACAACCTGGTAGAACGGACGCTTTTTAGCGCCGTGACGTGCTAAACGAATAGTTACCATAACATCCTCTTTAGTGAATAAAACGCCGGGCCCCATCGAGGGATGGAGCCCGGAGTCATATTAAAAGCCCGAAAATTTTACTCATTTCGGCGTAAAAAGCAATCGAAAAGAGCTTAACGGCCTGGGAAACCTGGCGGCATCATGCCTTTCATGCCGCGCATCATTTTAGCCATTCCGCCTTTCTTCATTTTCTTCATCATGCGCTGCATGTCGTCAAACTGCTTCAGTAAGCGGTTAACGTCCTGCACCTGCATGCCGGAACCCTGCGCGATACGGCGCTTGCGGGAACCTTTAATGATTTCCGGCTGGGCACGTTCTTTCAGCGTCATCGAGCTGATAATCGCCTCCATGCGCACCAAAACTTTGTCGTCCATCTGGGATTTGACGTTGTCCGGCAGCTGGCCCATGCCCGGCAGCTTGCTCATCATGCTCGCCATGCCGCCCATATTTTTCATCTGCTTAAGCTGTTCGAGGAAGTCGGTCAGGTCGAAGCCGTCGCCTTTTTTCAGCTTGGTGGCAAGCTTTTCAGCCTGCGCACGGTCAACCTTACTTTCGATATCTTCAATCAGCGACAGCACGTCGCCCATGCCGAGAATACGGGAAGCGATACGGTCCGGGTGGAACGGCTCCAGCGCTTCGGTTTTCTCGCCAACGCCAAGGAACTTGATTGGCTTACCGGTGATATGGCGAATCGACAGCGCAGCACCACCGCGGGCGTCACCGTCTACTTTGGTCAGTACTACCCCGGTCAGCGGCAGCGCTTCGCTGAACGCCTTCGCGGTATTGGCCGCATCCTGACCGGTCATTGCGTCGACCACAAACAGCGTTTCTACCGGTTTAATCGCGGCATGAACCTGTTTGATTTCGTCCATCATTGCTTCGTCGACGTGCAGACGACCGGCGGTATCCACCAGCAGCACGTCGTAGAACTTCAGCTTCGCTTCTTTCAGCGCGGCGTTAACAATGTCGACCGGTTTTTGCTGAGCGTCGGACGGGAAGAAATCCACCTCAACCTGCTGGGCCAGAGTTTCCAGCTGTTTAATCGCCGCCGGGCGATAAACGTCCGCCGAAACCACTAACACTTTTTTCTTCTGCTTTTCGCGCAGGAACTTACCTAACTTAGCGACGCTGGTCGTTTTACCCGCGCCCTGCAGGCCCGCCATCAGTACAACGGCCGGTGGCTGCGCCGCCAGGTTCAGGCTGCTGTTCTCTTCGCCCATCGCGGAAACCAGTTCAGCGCGAACGATTTTGACGAACTCCTGGCCCGGCGTCAGGCTTTTGTTGACTTCATGACCAACCGCTTTTTCTTTTACGCGGCTGATAAAATCACGCACCACCGGCAGCGCAACGTCCGCTTCCAGCAGGGCCATGCGCACTTCGCGCAGCGTCTCTTTAACGTTTTCTTCGGTTAGCCGCCCACGGCCGCTAATATTGCGCAGGGTACGCGACAGACGGTCTGTTAAATTATCAAACATGGTATTTTGCCTAACGTGGTAACTGGGGCCGCAGCTCGCGACACAAAACTGAATTTGGCGGATTATATCATGAAGCCGCCTCGGGTGTGATCCAACGGTTGGAGCAGGCGACAGGTAACGTTATACTGACTTTTTCGTTCTCTGGCCAATTTGACCGACACCTTAATATGCCCGTTTTCGCCATTCTTGCGCTTGTAGCCTACTCCGTCAGCCTCGCGCTGATCATTCCCGGTCTTCTGCGGAAGAACAGCGGATGGCGACGCTTTGCCATTTTATCCGCAGCTATCGCGTTGGTTAGCCATGCGCTGGCGCTGGAAGCCCGTTTCTTCACCGTCGACGGCGGGCAAAATCTTAGCCTGCTGAACGTGGGTTCTCTCGTCAGCCTGATGATTTGTACGGTGATGACGATTGTCGCCTCCCGCAATCGCGGCTGGCTGCTGTTGCCAATTGTTTACGCCTTCGCGCTGATAAATCTGGCGCTGGCGACCTTTATGCCCAATGAATTTATCACCCATCTCGAAGCGACGCCGGGAATGATGGTGCACATTGGCCTGTCGCTCTTCTCCTACGCGACGCTTATCATCGCCGCCCTGTACGCTTTACAGCTCGCATGGATTGACTACCAGTTGAAAAACAAAAAACTGGCGTTCAGCGCAGAAATGCCGCCGCTAATGGTTATCGAGCGTAAAATGTTTCACATCACCCAGGTTGGCGTGGTTCTGCTGACCCTGACGCTATGCACCGGCCTGTTTTACATGAAGAATCTGTTCAGCATGGAGAACGTCGATAAAGCCGTGCTGTCGATTCTTGCCTGGTTTGTCTACGTCGTTTTGCTGTGGGGACACTATCATGAAGGTTGGCGCGGCCGTCGCGTTGTCTGGTTTAACGTTGCCGGCGCGGGCATTCTAACGCTCGCCTATTTCGGCAGCCGCGTCCTGCAGCAGTTCGTTAGCTAACCCCTTCTCTTTAAAGGAACCTCTTTTGGAACACATTTCAACCACCACGCTGATCGTCACCCTGATCATCATGGTGGTGGTGTCAGCGTACTTCTCCGGTTCAGAAACCGGCATGATGACGCTAAACCGCTACCGCCTGCGTCACCGCGCCAAACAGGGCAACCGGGCAGCGAAGCGCGTTGAAAAATTGCTGCGTAAACCGGACCGCCTGATTAGCCTCGTGTTAATCGGGAACAACCTGGTCAATATTCTTGCTTCCGCGCTGGCAACCATCGTCGGCATTCGCCTTTACGGCAACGCGGGCGTGGCGATTGCCACCGGGGTACTGACGTTCGTCGTGCTGGTGTTTGCCGAAGTTTTGCCTAAAACCATCGCCGCGCTGTACCCGGAAAAAGTCGCTTACCCAAGTAGCTGGCTGCTCGGCCCGCTGCTGATCCTTATGATGCCGCTGGTCTGGCTGCTCAACACCATTACCCGCCTGCTGATGCGTATGGTCGGGATTAAGGTCGATAACATCATCAGCACCGCGCTCAGCAAAGATGAGCTACGCACCATCGTGCATGAATCACGCTCGCAGATTTCACGGCGTAACCAGGACATGCTGCTCTCGGTACTGGACCTGGAAAAAGTCAGCGTTGACGACATCATGGTGCCGCGAAACGAAATCGTCGGCATCAATATTAATGACGACTGGAAATCCATCGTCCGCCAGCTGACCCACTCCCCGCACGGCCGCATCGTCTTGTACCGCGACAGCCTGGATGATGCCATCGGCATGCTGCGCGTACGTGAAGCCTACCGCCTGATGACCGAGAAGAAAGAGTTCACCAAAGAGGTGATGTTGCGCTCCGCCGACGAGATTTACTTCGTGCCGGAAGGCACGCCGCTGAGCGTGCAGTTGGTGAAATTCCAGCGCAACAAAAAGAAAGTCGGCCTGGTCGTGGACGAATACGGCGATATTCAGGGGCTGGTCACGGTAGAGGATATTCTGGAGGAAATTGTGGGTGACTTCACCACCTCAATGTCCCCCTCGCTTGCTGAAGAAGTGACACCGCAAAACGACGGCTCGGTCATTATCGAAGGCAGTGCCAACGTCCGTGAACTTAACAAAGCCTTCAACTGGACGCTGCCGGAAGATGACGCACGTACGGTCAACGGCATGATCCTGGAAGAGATTCAGGAAATACCGGCGGCCGGGACCCGTATCCGCCTGAGCCAGTACGACATCGATATTCTCGACGTTCAGGACAACATGATTAAGCAGGTACGCGTCACGCCGGTGAAGCCGCTGCGGCAAAGCGTTGAGCAATAGAGACAAACAAGCCAGCCGCAGGGCTGGCTTTTTACTTCGGGCAACGGATCAGGCTTTCGCTACGGAAACCATCGCGGCGCGAATAGTACGGCCGTTCAGGGTATAGCCTTTCTGCATCACCATCAGCACGTTATTTGGCGCAACGTCGGCAGATTCAACCATCGCAATGGCCTGATGCACGTCCGGATTAAACGGCACGTTAGTCTCGCCCACCACTTCCACGCCGAACTTGCGAACCACATCCAGCATCGACTTCTGGGTCAGCTCAATGCCTTCGATCATTGGGGCTAAATCCGGGTTGGACTTGTCGGCCACTTCCAGCGCGCGATCCAGGCTGTCGATAACCGGCAGCAGTTCGTTCACGAATTTCTCCAGGGCGAACTTGTGCGCTTTCTCGATATCCTGTTCGGTGCGGCGACGCAGGTTAGCTAAGTCAGCCTGATGGCGAGGCTCAATCTCACGCTCGCGCTGCTTCATTTCAGCCAGCTGAGCCTGCAGATTTGCAATCTCTTCGTCGCGCGGATCCACGACATCGGCACCTTCTACGGCCTCGACTTCTTCGTGCTGATCCATGGCGATATCTTCCGGGGCTTGCTCGTAAGGTGTTTTCTGTTCTTTACTACTCATGAAATTCTCCGCGTTTTTAGCATTCATCTCGCTGCTTCGCTTATTATGGGGATCAGTTTCAGGGTTTCAAGGGAACCTGTCATATTGTCGCAGGAACCTCTGCGAATAAGGACCACCAGGATAATGAACAAACATTTCAACTGCATCGGTATCGTCGGGCACCCGCGCCACCCCACCGCCCTGACCACGCATGAAATGCTCTATCGCTGGCTGTGCGCCAAAGGTTATGAAGTGATGGTGGAACAGCAAATCGCCCAGGAGCTTAACCTCAAGCAGGTAAAAACCGGCACGCTGGCGGAGATTGGCCAGCAGGCTGATTTGGCCGTGGTGGTTGGCGGGGATGGCAACATGCTGGGCGCGGCGCGAGTACTGGCTCGCTATGACATCAAGGTTATCGGCATCAACCGCGGCAATTTAGGCTTCCTGACCGACCTCGACCCGGACAACGCCCAGCAGCAGCTGGCGGACGTTCTTGAGGGGCACTACATTACCGAACGCCGCTTTTTGCTGGAGGCTCAGGTCTGCCAGCACGATACGCCCACGCGCCTCAGTACGGCGATAAACGAAGTGGTGCTGCACCCTGGTAAAGTCGCGCATATGATTGAGTTCGAAGTTTACATCGACGAAATCTTTGCCTTCTCCCAGCGCTCTGACGGGCTGATTATCTCCACGCCGACCGGCTCAACCGCCTATTCGCTTTCAGCCGGTGGCCCAATCCTGACGCCGTCGCTGGATGCAATAACGCTCGTGCCGATGTTCCCGCACACGCTTTCGGCTCGCCCGCTGGTCATCAACAGCAGCAGCACCATTCGTCTGCGTTTTTCCCACATGCGCAGCGACCTTGAAATCAGCTGTGACAGCCAGATTGCGTTGCCGATACAGGAAGGTGAGGACGTGCTCATTCGCCGCTGCGACTATCATCTCAATCTGATTCACCCGAAAGACTACAGCTATTTCAACACATTAAGCTCGAAGCTCGGCTGGTCGAAAAAATTGTTCTAAAAAACCACCTGGCCACTTTACTGTATATAAAACCAGTTTATACTGTATGAAAACACAGTAACCAAATCGAACTCTAAATAATTCGAGTTGCAGCCAGGCGGCAAGAGAGTGCATCCCCAGGAGCTTACTTGAGTAAGTGACTGGGGTAAGTGAAAGCAGCCAACACCCCTGCAGCTTGAAGTATGACGAGTTCATACAGGAAGGTGGCTATGCTCGCTCAACTCACCATCAGTAACTTCGCTATCGTTCGTGAACTCGAAATCGACTTTCATCACGGGATGACGGCCATCACCGGGGAAACCGGTGCCGGTAAATCTATTGTCATAGATGCGCTGGGCCTGTGCCTGGGCGGTCGCGCGGAAGCGGATATGGTGCGTTCTGGTGCAAACCGTGCGGATCTCTGCGCCCGCTTCTCTCTGAAAGACACTCCGGCGGCGCTGCGCTGGCTGGAAGAAAACCAGCTGGAAGACGGCAGTGAGTGCCTGCTGCGTCGCGTCATCAGCAGCGATGGCCGCTCCCGCGGTTTCATCAACGGCACCGCTGTTCCCCTTTCCCAACTGCGCGATCTCGGCCAGTTGCTCATCCAGATTCATGGCCAGCACGCGCACCAGCTGCTGCTCAAACCCGAGCATCAAAAAACGCTGCTGGACGGCTATGCCGGTGAACAGGCGCTGACCCTGCAAATGGCGGAGCGCTATCGTGAATGGCACCAGAGCTGCCGCACGCTGGCGCAGCACCAACAGCTGGCGCAGGAGCGCTCAGCCAAAGCGGAACTGCTGCACTATCAGTTGAAAGAGCTGAACGAGTTTTCCCCCGTCGCCGGTGAGTTTGAGCTGATCGACGAAGAGTACAAACGCCTCGCCAACAGCGGCCAGCTGCTCTCTACCAGCCAGCAGGCGCTTGACGTGCTGGCCGACGGCGAAGAAACGAATTTACAAAGCCAGCTGCACACCGTGCGCCATCTAATGGGCGAGCTGGTGAGCATGGACGATAAGCTCTCTGGCGTACTGAATATGCTGGAAGAAGCCGCGATTCAGATCTCCGAAGCCAGCGACGAACTGCGTCATTACTGCGATCGGTTGGATCTGGATCCAAACCGCCTGTACGAACTGGAACAACGTATCTCCCGCCAGATCTCCCTGGCGCGTAAGCACCACATCACGCCAGAAGAACTGCCGGCCTTCCATCAGAAACTGCTCGATGAACAGCAGCTACTGGATGACCAGACCGGCTCGCTGGAAGAATTACTGCAGGCCGTTGCGCTGCACCACCAGCAGGCGCTTTCCGTAGCCCGCTCGCTGCACCAAAGTCGGGTAAAACACGCCAATGAGCTGTGCCAGCTGATCACCGAGAGCATGCATTCCCTGTCGATGCCGCACGGTAAACTTGCCATAAATGTCGACTTTAACGAAAACCACCTGACCGCCGAGGGTGCGGACCGCATTGATTTCCGCGTCAGCACCAACCCCGGCCAGCCGCTTCAGCCGCTGGCGAAAGTGGCGTCTGGCGGCGAGCTGTCTCGTATTGCGCTGGCGATTCAGGTGATTACCGCTCGTAAAATGGAAACGCCAGCGCTGATCTTCGATGAAGTAGACGTGGGGATCAGCGGCCCTACCGCCGCGGTGGTAGGTAAACTGCTGCGCCAGCTGGGCGAATCTACGCAGGTGATGTGTGTCACTCACCTGCCTCAGGTTGCCGGCTGTGGTCACCATCACTTCTTCGTCAGCAAGGAAACCGATGGCGAAATGACGGAAACCCATATGCAGCCGCTGGACAAACGTTCTCGCCTGCAGGAGCTTGCCCGTCTGCTCGGCGGTAGCGAGGTGACCCGCAATACTCTGGCGAACGCCAAAGAGCTGCTGGCCGCATAACGCTTTACGATGCGCGGTATATTGCATGCCGCGCATCGTGCAAAAAACGACCACCCCATTCAGTAATCTGCCTTTCTGTCCCCTTTTCAGCCAACTTTTTTACGCTCCCACTGTCAGAGTTGAGCGCCTTAAGGTTTTAAACTGCTTAAAGGTCTATTATCATCGGCATAATACGAATGAGCCACGCACTACTCGGGCCCGAAAAGGAATCAAATCACTATGCGTTGTAAAATGCTGACTGCTGCCGCAGCGGTTCTTCTGATGTTGACCGCAGGCTGTTCCACTCTGGAGCGAGTGGTTTACCGCCCAGACATCAACCAGGGTAACTATCTGGCACCGAATGACGTCTCCAAGCTCCGCGTCGGTATGACGCAGCAGCAGGTTGCCTACACGCTGGGTACGCCAATGATGTCCGATCCGTTCGGCACCAATACCTGGTTCTACGTCTTCCGCCAGCAGCCAGGCCACGAGAACGTGACTCAGCAGACGCTGACCCTGACCTTCAACAGCAGCGGCGTGCTGACCAACATTGACAACAAACCAGCCCTGACCAAAGGGGAGTAGGTTTACTCAATGGACAAAAAAAGCCGCGAAAGCGGCTTTTTTATGCTTGAAAGCAGGATTATTTCTGGGCGGAGCGCTCTGCTCGCTGGCGACGTAGCTCTTTAGGGTCGGCAATCAGCGGGCGGTAAATCTCAACCCGATCGCCGTCATTCACCTTATCGCCCAGCTTCACCGGACGGCTGTAAACACCCACTTTGTTCTTCTTCAGGTCGATATCGTCGCGAAGCTCGAGCAGGCCGGAGGCGATAATCGCCTGCTCCACCGTGCTGCCTTCCTCAAGCTTAACCTGGCGCAGGTACTGCTTCTGCGGCAGGGCATAAATCACCTCTACCTGAATCTCACGCGACACGGTAAACCTCTTTGGCGCGGGTAGTGAATGCCTGAACCATGTTGCCCGCCAGCTCTTTAAAGATGCGGCCAAAGGCCAGCTCAATCAGCTTATTGGTAAATTCAAAATCAAGCTGGAACTCAATCCGGCAGGCGTCTTCGCTCAGCGGGGTGAACTTCCAGCCGCCCATCAGTTTCTTGAACGGCCCGTCCACCAGCTGCATCAGGATGGTCTGATTGTCGGTAAGCGTATTACGGGTAGTAAACGTTTTGCTGATCCCGGCTTTTGAAACGTCTACCGCCGCCGTCATCTGATTAGCCGAGGCGTCTATCACCCTGCTACCGGTACAGCCAGGTAAAAATTCCGGGTAGGACTTCACGTCGTTCACTAACTTGTACATCTGCTCGGCGCTGTAGGGCACCAACGCAGTACGGCTAATCTGCGGCATAACAATTCCTGGGAGTCATAAATCGGACAAATAATAACATTTATCACCGCGCAAACAAAAACTCTCTGCCGCTCATGCTAAGATAAGCGCTTCCTCCTCGCGCAGGCTGCGGGGTGTCTTTGAACTCCTGGATTACGTATACTGAGCAGCACTATGACTAAGAAAAAAGCACACAAACCAGGCTCAGCCACCATTGCGCTAAACAAGCGTGCCCGCCACGAATACTTTATCGAAGAAGAGATTGAAGCGGGCCTTGCGCTGCAGGGCTGGGAAGTAAAATCATTGCGCGCCGGGAAGGCGAACATCGGCGACAGCTACGTTATCTTTAAAGATGGCGAAGCTTATCTTTTTGGCGCCAACTTCACCCCGCTGAACGTGGCCTCGAGCCACGTAGTCTGCGATCCAACGCGTACCCGTAAACTGCTGCTGAACAAGCGCGAGCTGGATAACCTCTTCGGCAGCGTTAGCCGGGACGGCTACACCGTCATCGCCCTGTCCCTGTACTGGAAGAACGCCTGGTGCAAGGTGAAAATTGGCGTGGCGAAAGGTAAGAAGCAGCATGATAAGCGTACCGACGTTAAAGATCGCGAATGGGCGGTTGATAAAGCCCGTATCATGAAGAACGCTGGCCGTTAAGGCGCGGTTTGCTCCCTCACTGGCTCTTCATGCGAAGGGCCAGTATAAAAATATTCACGCATTTTTAATTATCAGCTATTATTGCGCGGTCTAAAAAGCCGCATCGCCGTTAATTAAGCTATGCTAAATGATATATGCTACTTTCCTTCACTATTATCGATTCCCTTAGAAATAATAAATCTCAAATATATAATATTTCTGCTAGCGCCAGTCCTGACCTAACGCCCCTCACAAAATAGACAATCCCTTCTATTAATTTCTGACTTACAACAGAAAATACCTCACTAAAAAAATCACCATACCCATATATGACACAAGGTCTTTCATATCTACAGTCATAGCAAAATACCCCATCACGCGATCGCCCCTCAAAACTTACCCTAAACTTTTCAATGCGATAAAGTTACCGTCAATCTCCAGCCTGCAGGCCAGTTGACGTCAGCCGTTTGGGTGAGGTCTCTGCCAACGCTGGTACTTTAGAGTTACTTACATATTGTTAAACATGGCTTAAGTTGCGCTTTCATTTTTTCCTGTCTATATCATCAATAGTCTCTATTTATTAAACGACGAGCCTATGACCCTGAGAATTAACTAATTTCGATTCCGCAACGGAAACGCTCTATTTATTAATAATCACTGTCATCAATTTTTTGATGCCGGATTCCTTTTTCGCTTCTTCATAGCGAAGGACCCCGCTCACTTAAACATTTTGCTAACGGTAATTAACACCTTATGCCGGGCATCAGACTACCACCACGTTCATCGCGAATGGAGTGATAACAATGCGTTCAATTTCAATTATCTCTAAATTAACCGGCGTAAAAAATAACGTCGAAGCCTCTGAAATCACCTTAAAAGGTCCCTCAATTGTCGAGCTAAAAATTGAACGTGAAGAGGTCGCCAGCTTCACTCGTTCAGGCCAGGACCTGGTGATCAAACTCCATTCCGGCGAAACCATTACCATCAAAAACTACTACGCCTTTGCCGACCAGGGCGGCAATCAGCTGGTACTGGAAGGCCACGACGGCGTGCTTTGGTGGGTTCAGGATCCAGAGGCTGCGGCTCACTATGAGCAAATTGCCAATATTGATGCACTGATGGCCGCCACAGGCGCCCACGCTGAAGGCGGGGCAGCATGGCCATGGATATTGGGTGGACTGGCGGTTGCTGCCGGCGGAGCCATTGCCGCCGCATCAAGCGGCGGCGGCGGCCATTCGGACAGCGGCAGCAACCCGGGGAATCCGGGCAGACCAGACGCCACGCCACCGGCAGCCCCTACCGGCCTCGCCGTATCGGCGGACGGTAAAACCATCACCGGTAACGCCGAAGCAGGCAGCACGGTCACCATCAAAGACGCCAACGGAAATGTCATCGGTACCGGCACCGCGGGCAGCGACGGCAGCTTTACCATCACATTAACCTCTCCGAAATTGGACGGGGAAACGCTAACCGCCACGGCGACCGATCCTTCAGGCAACACCGGGCCGGGTGCCACCGTCACCGCCCCTAATATTCCCCTGCCCGGCGAGCCAGGCATTACCGGCCTCACTAACGATCATGTGAATGCGCCAAACGGTGGCAACATAGGTAATAACTCGCCAACCAACGACAATACTCCAACCCTGCAGGGTACCGGTCAGGCGGGCACAACCGTTCATATCTACGACAATGGCGTGCAGATTGGCACCGTGGTTGTCGGCGCTAACGGCACCTGGAGCTTTACGCCGGGCACCGCCCTGCCGGACGGCTCCCATGCATTCACCGTTGTGGCGACTAACGAAAGAGGCGAAAGCGCCACTTCCCCGGCGTACACCGTCACCATTGATACCGCCCCACCAGCGGCGGCAACGGGCCTGGTCGTCAGCCCGGATGGCGAAGTTCTTACCGGGCACGCAGAAGCCGGTAGCTCGATAACCATTAAAGATCCGAATGGCGCGATCGTGGGCACCGGCACTGCCGATAACAACGGTAACATCACCATCACTCTGACAACGCCTCAGGTAGACGGCGAAACGCTGACCGTGGTCGTCACCGATCCGGCAGGGAATACCAGCCCACCGGCCACGGCGACGGCGCCAAACGTTCTGCCGCCGGTAGAGCCTGTGATTACCGCCATCATTGACGATGCGGCGCCCAACACCGGCAACGTAGGGAATAACCAGACCACCAACGACACCACCCCAACGCTGCAGGGCACAGGCCAGCCCGGCGATACCATCCATATTCTGTCTAACGGCGGCGAGATTGGTACCGCCAAAGTTGGGCTGGACGGTACCTGGAGCTTTACGCCACAGAGCCCGCTGGGCGAAGGCACCTACACCTTTACCGCCTCGGCCTCCAACGTCCGGGGTGATAGCAGCGTTTCCGGTAGCTACACCGTTACCGTGGATACTAGCGCGCCAGCCGAACCCACCGGCCTGATAGTCAGCGCTGATGGTGATACAGTGACGGGGCTTGCCGAGCCGGGTAGCACCGTCACCATCAAAGACGCTAACGGCAACGTGATTGGTACCGGCACCGCCGCCCCTGTGACCGGTATATTTAATATTATCCTGACCACGCCGCAGCTGGACGGCTCCAAGCTTAGCGTCACGGCGACCGATGCGGCAGGCAACGTCAGCCTGCCAGGTGAGGCGACTGCGCCATTCTTCCCGTTACCCACGGTGCCGACGATCACCGCCATCATTGATAACGCACCGCCAATCGTTGGCACAGTACCAAACAATCAGCCAACCAATGACCAGACCCCGACTATTCAGGGGACAGGCGTAGCCGGTGAAACCATCCATATCTTTGATAACGGGCTTGAGATTGGCACCACCGTTGTGCTTCCCGGCGGTACATGGAGCTTTACGCCAGGCGTAAATCTGCTCGACGGCCCGCATAACTTCACCGCCACCGCCTCTAACATTCGCGGCGACAGCAGTGATTCCGCTTCTTATACCGTGGTGGTGGATACCGTCGTAAATCCGCCGGTACTTGGTCAGATCCTCGATACGGCTGAACCTTTTACCGGGCCAATCGCCAATAATGGCATCACGAATGACAGCAAGCCTGTCTTCAGCGGCACCGGTGAACCGGGCAGTTCACTCACCATCTTTGATAATGCTCTTCCGATTGGTGTGGTCATCGTCGGTAATGACGGGAACTGGACCTTTACCCCAACCAACGCAATGGGTGAAGGCCCACACACGATTACGTTGCAGCAGACCGACCCTGCTGGCAACGTCAGTACCATTACCGCCGGCCCAACCTTCACCGTCGATACAGTTGCACCGGTTGCCGTCACCATTGACACCGTGAGCCAGGACGGGACGACCGTAACCGGGACCGGCGAAATTGGCGATACCGTCAAAGTTGTCGGTCCAAATGGCGTAGTGCTCGGTACGGCACAAATTGATGGAACCGGGCACTTCACGCTGACGCTCTCTCCGGCTCAAACCCACGGCGGAACATTAACCGCTCAGGTACAGGATGCGGCGGGTAATTCAGGCCCGGATGCGACTTTCCCGGCCTCAAACTCCGGCTTCCCGACCGTGCCGGTTCTGGTTTCAGTGACAGACGATGTCGGTACTATCCAGGGCCCGCTGACCAATGGCCAGGCCACGGATGACAGCCGCCCAACGCTGACCGGTACCTCCGAAGCGGGCACAACTCGCATCGATATCTATGATAATGGCCTGTTTATTGGGAACGCGGTACCTGACGCGAACGGTAACTGGACATTTACGCCGTTACTGCCTCTGCTGGATGGCCCGCATGCCTTCACCTTCACCGCAACGAATAGCAGCGGCACAAGCGGCTTGTCCGCACCGTTTGGCGTAGAGGTTGATACTGTTCCTCCTGGATTGCCGACCGGCCTGGCCGTTTCCAACGACGGGACAACGCTGACCGGGACAGCTGAAGCCAACAGCAAAGTGACCATCACTAACGCCAGCGGTACCGTACTCGGCACCGCTACGGCAGACGGTACGGGCCACTTCAGCGTGACGCTTTCCCCGGCGCAACTGAACGGTGAAGTTCTGACCGCGAAGGCCACCGATGCGGTGGGCAATACCGGCCCGGGTACAACCGTGCCTGCACCGGACCATACTGCACCGAATGCACCGACAGGGCTTGCCGTCAGCGCGGATGGCCTGCACGTGACCGGCACCGCAGAGCCAAACAGTACCATCACCATTTGGGACGGTAACGGCAACGCGATTGGCACCGGTGTCGCCAGCGGCACCGGCACATTTGATATTTTCCCGCTCACGCCGCCGCAGCTTAACGGCGAGACGCTGATGGTCACCGCCAGGGATGCCGCGAACAACACCAGCTCACCAGCAGCAGTTATTGCCCAGGATCACACTCCTCCACTGGCACCAACTAATCTGCAGGTTAACGAAGACGGCACTATTGTGACCGGTAAAGCGGAGGCAGGCAGCACGGTAAAAGTTACCGATGACCAGGGTAACCCGCTGGGCCAGGCAGTCGCCGGGCCGGACGGCAGCTTTACCATCACCCTGACTACGCCGCAGGCTAACGGCCAGCATCTGGAAGTAAACGCCACGGATAAAGCAGGGAACATCGGCCCTGACGCCCCGATTACCGCGCCGGATATCACCCCGCCGAACATGCCGATCATCGGCTCAGTGGTAGATAACGTGCCGGATCATACCGGCAACCTGAACAGCGGCGACCTGACCAACGACGATAAACCGACGCTCTCCGGTACGGCTGAGGCCAACTCAACCGTGAAGATCTATGACAATGGCACGTTTATTGGCACTGTAAATGCAGACGGTACCGGCGCATGGACATTTACGCCAACGGCGGCTCTCGGACAGGGTTCTCATAACCTGACCGTCACCGCTACCGACGCCGCAGGTAACGTCAGCCAGCCAAGCGACGCCTTTAACATTAAAGTAGACTCTATCGCGCCTACGGCACCGACGATTACTCAGGTGTATGACGATGTGGGCACCGTAACAGGGCCGGTCAGCAATAACGGCGCGACCAACGACCCAACGCCAACCCTCAGCGGCAGCGGCGAGCCAGGTTCCACCATCACGGTTTACGATGGCCTGAACGTACTGGGCACCACCACCGTGAACGGCAGCGGCACCTGGACATTTACGCCAAGCACGCCGTTGCTGGATGGACCTCACTCCTTTACCGTCACGGCTTCTGATGCCGCAGGAAACGTCACCGCGCATTCCACGCCGTGGAACGTTGAACAGATAACCACCCTGCCAAACGCGCCGACGATCGGCGAGATAGTGGATAACGTTAACCCGGATCTTGGCCCGGTACTGCCTGGCGGCTCAACCAACGATCCGCAACCCATTATCAACGGGACAGCAGCCGCTGATGCGGTCGTCAAAATATACGATGGCACAACGCTTATCGGTACCGTTACGGCGGATGGCACCGGCGCCTGGACATTCCAGCCAGGCCAGCCGCTGAGCGAAGGCTCGCATACGCTTAATGTCTACGTGACGGATGCGGCCGGAAACACCAGCTCTGCCACAACACAGATTGTGATTATCGACACCGCACCTCCGGGAGCGCCTTCCATTGACGGTGCGCTGGGCAACGTCGCCGGCACGCCAATCACCCTGGTTAACGGCGGCAGCACCCAAAGTACCGAACCGGTGCTCTCCGGTAAGGGCGAAGTAGGCGCCACCATCAAGCTGTACGCTGACGGCGGAACAACGCCAATCGGCAGCGCGGTCGTTGACGCCGACGGCAACTGGAGTATTACTCCAAATTCTCCGCTGGGTAGCGGGACTCATATCTTCACGACCACGGCAACGGATGCGGCGGGCAACGTCGGGGCACCGTCGAGCGGATTTACGCTGTCGGTTTACGCGACACCTCCGGCTCAGCCTGTTGCGCCTACGGTGACTGACAACGTGCCGCCGGTAGTGGGCACCGTCGCCCCTGGCGGCAGCACCAACGACACGACGCCGACCTTTAGCGGCACCGGCGTCGCGGGCTCTACCATCAACGTCTACAACAACGGGAACGAGCTGGTCGGCACCACCACCGTGCGTTCTGACGGCACATGGAGCGTGACGCCTACCACGCCGTTTGGCGAAACGACCTATAACATTACCGTGCAGGTGACCGACCCGGCGGGCAACACCAGCCTGCCGTCAGCACCGATTGCCATTACCGTAGATACTACGGCGCCTGGGGCACCGACTATTGGCACCGTGGATGACAACGTTGGCCCGGTTACCGGTACTATCACCAACGGGATCACCGACGATCCGAAACCAGTGTTCCACGGTACGGGGGAAATCGGTGCAACCGTCACGCTGTACAACGGCACCACGGCGATAGGCTCTGCGGTCGTGGACGGCACGGGTAACTGGACCATCACGCCAGATACCGCCCTGGCCAATGGCGAAAATACCCTCACCGCCGTTCAAACCGACAAGGCAGGTAACATCAGCGGGCCGTCAACCGATTACGTACTGACCGTCGATACCGTACCGCTTACCGCGCCGGTCGTCGTTGAAATCATTGATGACGTTGGCCCAATCAAGACGCCGCTGGTTAACGGCAGCGTCACCGATGACACAACGCCAACATTTACCGGCACCGGGAAAATCGGCAGCACAGTTACGCTGTACGACACTAATGGCACAACCATTCTGGGTACCGGTACCGTAGGCCAGGACGGCAAATGGAGCATAACCACTTCCGCGCTGTCGGAAGGCCCGCACAGCATTACCATCCAAGCGACCGATGATGTCGGCCATAGCGTTGGGCCATCTGCGCCAATTGTGATTGACGTCGATACCACTGCGCCAGGAAATCCTACGGTTCTGGTCATTGACCCGACCGGGACCCTGGTCTCCGGTACCGCTGAAGTCGGGGCGACGGTGATTATCAAAGATTCCAGCGGCAACGTCCTGGGAACGGGAGTGGCGGCGCCAATAACCGGTGCCTGGGTCGTAACGCTTTCACCAGCCCAGACGACTGGCGCACAGCTTACTGCCGTGGCACAGGACCCAGCGGGTAACCAGAGTGGTGGCGTGAACTTTAACGCAACGACCTCGATTATCCCTCACCCTCCAACCATCGATCTGGTGGACGACAACGTTGGCACGATAACCGGTAATGTCGGCAACGGGAAAACCACTGATGATACGCTGCCAACGTTGAGCGGCTCTGGAGGGATAGCTGGAGGGACAGTCAATATCTATGTCGATGGCCTGCTGTTTACCAGTGTCGCTGTAGGCGCTGGCGGTAGCTGGACCTATCAATTTATCCTTCCTTTAGGCCAGGGGCCACACACCTTTGCGGTCAGCCAGACGGTAGGTATCGAGACCAGCGGTCTGTCACCGCTTTACAGCATCATTGTCGATACCACGCCACCAGCACAGCCAGTTATCCTTTCCGTGGTGGACGATGTAGTGGGTGGTGCCCTCGGGCCGTTGACCAGCGGTCAGGCCACTAACGATGCCAAACCAACGCTCAGCGGCACCGCAGAGGCCGGGGCTACGGTGAACATTCTCGATAATGGTTCCGTTATCGGTACCGTCACCGCGAACGCACTGGGCATCTGGACCTTCACGCCGGGAACGAATCTTGGCGAAGGCGCGCACACGCTTACCGTCACGGCGACCGACGCCGCCGGTAACGTCAGCCCGCCTTCCAGCGGATTTGTGGTGAACGTGGATACCGTCGCGCCGGGTACGCCTGTCGTGCTGACGGTCACCAACGACATTACCGCGCAGCCAATCACCTCCGGCCAGCCAACTAACGACAATACGCCAACCTTCAGCGGCACAGCCGAGGCAGGTACAACGTTGACCTTTAAGGACGGGAATGTCGTTATCGGGACGGTCACGGTACCGGTGGGCGGAAGCTGGACATTCACCCCAACGGCTCCGCTGCTGGACGGCAGCCATAACATCACCGTGTCCGCTACGGATGCGGCGGGTAACGCCAGCGGCCCAAGCGTCGGCTTCAACGTGGTGGTGGATACCGTACCGCCGATTGTGCCGATTATCCTCTCGGTAATAGACGACCAGACGCAGCCAGGCACTAACCTGCCGCTGATTAACGGCCAGCTGACGAAGGACACCCAGCCAACCCTGAGCGGGACGGCAGAAGCTAACGCCACTATCACAGTGAAAGACGGCAATAACGTACTGGGTACGACTCAGGCAGACGGACTGGGCAACTGGACGTTCACGCCAACCGGGCCGCTGGGCCAGGGGACGCATACCCTGAACGTCACGGCGACCGATGCCGCAGGCAACGTCAGTAACACGGCCTCGTTTGGCGTGAATATTGACTCGGTTGCGCCAAATCCGCCGGCGATCGTCACCGTGCTGGACAACACCGCGCCGGTGCTGGGGCCAATCACCAACGGCCAGGCCACCAACGAAACCCGGCCTTCACTGAGCGGGACAGCTGAAGCTAACGCCATCATCAAGGTATACAGCGACGGCAACCTGATAGGCACCACCGTTGCCAACGGTTCTGGCGCATGGAGCCTGACCCCCGTAGCAGCGCTCGGCAACGGTTCGCATACGTTAACCGTGACAGCCACCGATGCAGCGGGCAACGTCAGTAATCCGTCTAATGGCTTCGCATTGACCGTCGACACCATTGCACCGAATGCACCAGCGATCGGTACCGTTGCGGATGCGGTAGGGCCAATCACCGGCAACCTGACCAGCGGCCAGGCCACCGACGATACGCGTCCAGTGCTGACGGGTACCGCCGAGGGCAACGCCACCGTCAGCGTGTACGACAACGGCGTTCTGCTCGGCACCGTTCAGGCAGATGCGGGCGGAGCATGGAGCTTCAGGCCGGGTACGCCGCTGGTTAACGGCGGCCATGCGTTGACCGTCACCGCGACAGACGCCGCGGGCAACGTCAGCCTGCCTTCGGCACCGTTTAACGTCGTAGTGGATACCATCGCGCCAACCCAGCCGATTGTGATTCAGGCGTTTGACGACGTTGGGCCGGTTCAGGGGCCGCTGGTGAGTGGTTCAAGTACCGACGATACCCTGCCCGTGCTCAGCGGCACTGCGGAAGCTAACGCCACCATCAAGATTTACGATGGCGGCAACCTGATTGGCACCGTCACCGCTAACGCGCTGGGCGTCTGGAGCTTCACGCCGGGCACCGCATTAACCCCGGGCCAGCATGTGTTCACCGTCACGGCATCCGATGCCGCCGGTAACACCAGCGTCGCCTCGGCCGACTTCACCCTGAACATCGTCAGCGGCGTGTCGAATACGCCGGTGCTGACCTCGGTGGTGGATGACGTCGTCGGCGGAGTGGTGGGTCCGTTGACTAACGGCCAGGCCACTAACGATGCGCGTCCGACCCTCAACGGGACGGCCGATGCCAACAGCACCATCAAAATTTACGATGGCGGCAACCTGATTGGCACCGTCACCGCTAACGTACTCGGCATTTGGGTATTTACGCCGCCGAGCACGCTGGCAAACGGCTCGCACACCTTTACCATTACCGCCACCAACGGCGCAGGCGTGGTCAGCAGCCCAACAGCTGGCTTCACCGTGGTTGTGGATACCGTGGCGCCTGGCCAGCCGGTGATTACCTCGGTGGTAGATGACATCGGCCCAATCACCGGCCCGGTGGGCAACAACCAGCCAACGGACGACACTCGCCCGACCCTGAACGGTACCGCAGAAGCCAACGCCACTATCAATATCTTTGATAACGGCGTGCTGCTGGGCACCACGACGGCGAACGGCAGCGGCGTCTGGACGTTTACGCCAACGCTGCCGCTTCTCCAGGGCAACCATTCGTTCACCGTCACGGCAACGGATGCGGCAGGTAACGTCAGCGTCACCTCCGTGCCTGCCGGTATCGTCGTCGATACCGTGCCGCCGCTGGCGCCAACCGGCCTGACCGTCAACGCCACCGGCTCGGTGGTGACCGGCCTTGCCGAGGCCAACAGCACCGTCACCATTACCTCTGCAACGGGAACGGTACTGGGTACGGCGAAAGCGGACGGTAGCGGCAACTTCAGCATTACGCTCTCGCCTGCGCAAACCAGCGGCCAGTCTCTGCTTGCTTTTGCTCAGGATGCGGCGGGGAACGTCGGCGTGTCGGCAGGCTTCACCGCACCGTTCACCGGCGTGCCGGGGCTGCCGGTTATCACCAGCATCGTTGACGATGTACTGCCGAAGACCGGCATTGTGGGCAACGGCCAGAGCACCAACGATACGCGGCCGACGCTCAACGGTACCGCCGAAGCCAACGCCACCGTTAAGATTTACGACAACGGTTCGTTGCTCGGCACGGTAACCGCCAATGCGAGCGGCGTCTGGACGTTCACCCCAACTGGCGCGCTGGGTGATGGCGTTCATGCCTTTACCGCCACGGCAACCAACGCCAACGGGACAGGTGCTGCGTCTCTGGTAACCTCGGTAATTGTCGATACCGTTCCACCGCTGATCCCTACCGGGGTTATTAGCGCCGACGGGGCAACAATTACCGGCGTAGCTGAAGCCAACAGCACCGTGACGATCACCCTGCCAGGCGGGATCACCGTCACCGGCACGGCTAACGCTTCTGGTGCCTTCAGCATCACGCTGCCGACTCGCCAGATTGAAGGCCAGTCGCTGTCGATTTCTGCCGCCGACGCCGCCGGAAACGTTTCGCCGTCGCTGTCTATTACCGCGCCAGTCCTGCCTCTGGCAGCGAGCAGCAACGTAGTCGATTTAGCGCTGACCAGTAACGCAGAAATTACCACCGAGCACTACAGCGGCTACGGCAGCCTGCTGATTGGCGCCCTGGGGAGCGTGGCTTCGGTGCTGGGCAGCAATACCGCGCAGGTTGGCTTCACCATCGGCAGCGGCGCTACCGGGCATATCACCATTAATGCCGCCGCCACCGGCGTGGTGCTGTCGTTGCTGAATACGCTGGAAATCGCCATTCAGAAATATGACGCGGCCACCAACTCGTGGACCACGGTCGTCGACTCTTCTCTGCCGCAGTTCCTTAACCTGTTAACCCTGGGCGCGACGGGCGTGACCCTGAACCTTGACGGACTGGGCGAAGGGCAATACCGCGTACTCGGCTACAACACCAGCCTGCTGGCGACCGGGGCGACGACGAACCTTGCGGTCACCGTCGAGCAAACCGGCGCAGGCGTCGTTAGCGGCACTACCACCTCCAACGGGAACGTGATTACCGATGCAGGCCCTGGC
Organism: Cedecea sp. P7760; assembly: GCF_013386425.1. Lineage (NCBI taxonomy): Bacteria > Pseudomonadati > Pseudomonadota > Gammaproteobacteria > Enterobacterales > Enterobacteriaceae > Cedecea > Cedecea sp. P7760. The sequence goes on from NZ_JACARU010000064.1 coordinate 36,009, forward strand.
GGTGCGGTGGATAACGCGCCTACCGGCACCGTGGTGACGGCGATTACCGATGCCAACGGCGTCAGCCACACCGTGGGCGCTGGCGGGCTGGATATTCAGGGTAAATACGGCACCCTGCATATCAACCAGGACGGCAGCTATACCTACACCTTAACCAATACATCGGCCACGGTGCTGGGACGCACGGAGAACTTCACCTACACCATTACCCACAACGGCGTCAGCGACTCTGCACAGCTGATTGTCTCCCTGGGTAACGGCGCGCCGGCCAGCACGGTTACGGCAACGGATAACACCGGGTCGCTGACTTACGGCACGGACGTTGTCGCCGTTGACCACGGCGCATCTCAGCAAACCGGCCTGTCGGTGCTGAGCGTAGGCCTGGGCAACGTGGTTAACCTCAACCTGCTGGCCAATATGAGCAACCCGATTCTGTTTGATGTCGCAGACGGGTCAACTCGGACCATGACGCTGCAGGCGAGCGTTGGCGGGGTGGCGCTGCTGTCCACCTTCGACCTGTATATCTACAAGTTCAACGTGGCCACCCAGCAGTATGAACAGTTCCAGGTGCAGAAAACCTGGCTGACGGCGCCGCTGCTGGGCGGTTCGTCAGGTCAGTTGACCGTCACCCTCGGCGGCGGGGATTACCTGTTCCTGCTGATGAACGCGAGCGGAGTCTCGCTGCTGACCAGCTACACGCTGAATATCCTCCAGGATCACACCTACGCGGTAGACAGCCTGGCGGCAACAACTACCGGTAACGTGATGCAGGACGATATCGCTCCGGCGGGCAGCCTGCTGACGGCGGTGAACGGCGTCGCAGTGTCGGCGACCGGTACCACCACCATCGTCGGCAAGTTCGGGACGCTTACCATTGATGCCCACGGCAACTACACCTATACGCTGAAAGCAGGCGTGGGTGCCGACGGCATCAACACACCAGACAGCTTCGTTTATACCGTCACCGCGCCAAACGGAGACACCGGTACCGCGTCGCTGAACATCACCGCCACGCCGCACACCGTGGATGCCGTGAACGACATCAGCTCGATTATGGCTATCGCGTCAACGCAGAACACCGCGGCTTACGCGAGCGCCAACGTCGGCTCGGCTTCCTGGAACGCCGCGCTGCTGGCGTCTACCCACGGCAACGGCAGCGGTACGTTCACCATTGCGGATAACACCATCCTGAGCGGCGCTGCCCTGGTATTCAAAGTGTCCTCGCTCCTGGCGCTGGGCGGACTGTCCGTAAGCTGGACGCTGACCGACGGTCTCGGCCATACCTACACCGGCACCTTTAGCGGCAGCGCACTGCTGGGCGGCACGGCCATTGTTCCGGTCACGGATCTGCATTCAGGCACCTGGACGCTGACCTACACCGGCAACATGGGCCCACTAGGCGTAGGGAACATTACCGTCACACCGACGGTGACCGGGACCTCGCACCTGCTGGATAGCTTCACCGCGCAAAGCACCGTGGTACACGGCAACCTGTACGACGGCAGCGACTCTTCCGGTGCGACTGACCAGCTTGGCAGCGTCCACACCCTGTTGACGATCAACGGTGCCAACGGCAGCACGGCCACCCTGAACCCGCTCACCAACAGCAGCGCGGTAGCGACGATTCAGGGGCAGTATGGCACGCTGACCATCGACATCGGCGGGAACTATACCTACACCCTGAATGCGGGCGTAGCGCCGGGATCGATCGTCAATAAGGAAACCTTCACCTACACCCTGAACGACCAGAATGGGCATTCGGACACCGCCACGCTGACCATCAACATGAACCCGCAGTTCGTCAGCACCGCCTATGGGGACATCATCAACGGGTCGTCGGCCTACGCCGACACGCTGGTGTACCACGTCCTTACTGGCGGGGCGAACGACGGCACGGGCGGCAACGGCGCGGACGTCTGGAAGAACTTCTCGCTCGCCCAGGGCGACCAGATCAACGTCCACGACCTGCTGGTCGGCTGGAACGGCCAGGCCTCAACGTTAGGTAACTACCTGAGCGTGGCTACCGTCGGCAACAACACGGTCATCTCCATCGACCGTGATGGCTCCGCCGGCACGTTCCATTCAACCACTCTCGTTACTTTGGAGAACGTACACACCACGCTCGATGAGCTGATCCAGAACAACCATATTGTTGCCTGATAGTAGAAGCGAAAAATCCCCGGGCGCGCAGACGCCCGGGGAATAAGACAAAAACGCAGTGCCATTTATTAGGGAAAGAACATGGGAAAATTACAGCCTGTTGCGTTATGGCTGGCTTGCGGCCTGTTTTCACTCCAGACTCTGGCCGACGACACGCCTGCCTCTATTACGACCCAGGGCCTCGCTCAGCAACAAGAGCTGCCCTCACTCGATGGCCCAACCGCCCTCCCGCTCAATGCCCCTGCGCCCGGAACCTTAACCCTGAACGATGCGGTCAACCGCTCGGTCAGCTGGCATCCCGGCATTCGTGAAGCCATCGGCAAACTTTACGGTCAGTCCGAACAGATAAACGTCGCCAAATCCAAGTACTACCCGCAAATTAGCGCCGGGATGAACAACGGCTACACCAATACCTACAGCAACAGCGGCTACAGCCCGTCGCTGGTGCTTTCCCTGTCCCAGATGCTGTATGACTTTGGCAAAGTTGCCAGCCAGGTTCGCGCCGAAACCGCCGGGGAAGCCCAGGCCCAGGCCAACGTGCTGGTAAGTATTGATACCGTCGGGCACGACACCGCTTCGGCGATGGTACAAGTGCAGCTCTGGCAGCAAATGGTCGACATCGCCAAAGAACAACTGGATGCGCTGACCGCCGTTGGCCGCCTGACTCAAGAGCGCAACGATCAGGGCGCAACCTCGATGTCCGACGTGGTGCAAACCGACGCGCGAATCGAGTCCGCCCGCTCACAGCTCATCCAGTACGAGTCGAACCTCGACAGCACCCAGGCCACGCTAATGAGCCAGCTCGGCTGGACCAGCCTCAACAAAATCAGCCCTGATTTCCCGCAGAAGCTGAACAACAGCTGCGACGTGGCTAAGCCGGATGACCGTCTGGTGCCTGCCGTGCTGGCAGCCTGGGCGCAGGCCAACGTCGCGCAGGCCAACCTCGACTACGCCAATGCGCAGATGACCCCGACGATTTCGCTGGAACCCTCCGTGCAGCACTACCTGAACAAAAACTATTCCGGCAGCGAAGTGCTGAACCGCACGCAATACTCGGCGTATATCCGCGTCGAAATGCCGATTTACCAGGGCGGCGGCCTGACGGCGAGACGCAACGCTGCCAGCCACGCTGTGGAAGCCGCACAGTCCGGCATCGACCGGGTTCGCCTCGACGTACGCCAAAAACTGATGGAGTCACGCAGCCAGGCGCTGAGCCTGGTCACCGCGCTCCAGGTTCTGCAGCGCCAGGAACAGTTAAGCGCCCGCACCCGCGAGCTTTACCAACAGCAATATCTCGACCTGGGTTCCCGCCCGCTGCTGGACGTGCTCAACGCCGAGCAGGAAGTCTACCAGGCGCGATTCGCCCAACAACAAACGCTGAGCCAGCTCCATCAACTGCAGCTTAACTGCCTGTACAACACCGGCAGACTACGCAACGCATTTGGTCTGGAACACCGCAACATCCAGTCCCTGGAGATTCAGCCATGAGCCAGACAGCCTCTCCCGCCGGGGAGTATTTAAGCGAACAGGCCCTGACCCAATGGGCCCACGCCATCAGTCACGTTGCCGGGCATTACCGCGTGGTTTGCTCGCCCGGCACCATTCAGGCCAACGCCCCGTGGTTCAAGGACAAAACGAGGGTGCCCGCGCTGACCCAGCTTTCACGCCAGGCCGGGCTTTCCTTCCACCTGCTCGGCAATACCGAAAAAGCCATTGCCCAGTGGCGGCTGCCGGTGGTAGTGGACTTAGCCAGCGGCCAGATTGCGGTAATCGAACAGTTTGACGGCGATGACACCGTGGATATCTGCTACTTCGACGACGAACGCCACACCAACCGCCAGTCGCTCAGCAAGCTGCTGCCGGAAATTCGCTTTGTGGCCGCCCTGCGCCCGCTCTCGGCCCTGAAAGACAGCCGCGTCGACGCCTATATCTCACGCTTCAGCCCCGACTGGATGAAAGAGCTGATCATGCTCGACGTTCGCCCTTATGGCCCGGTGATGCTGGCTGCCTTTTGGGTAAACGTGCTGTCGCTGGCCGGGATCCTGTTCTCGATGCAGGTATACGACCGGGTGATCCCCGCCCAGTCTTACCCGACGCTGTACGTGCTGGCGACCGGCGTGCTGATCGCCGTGGTGTTCGGCTTCATCCTGAAAGTCACGCGCAGCAACATCATGGACGTGCTGGGCAAGCGGGCCGATATGCGCATTTCCGATCGCGTATTCAGCCACGCCCTGCGGCTGCGCAACAGCGCCGTGCCCCGCTCCACCGGCAGCTTTATTTCTCAGCTGCGCGAGCTGGAGCAGATCCGCGAGATGATCACCTCCTCGACCATCTCCACGATCGTCGATCTGCCGTTCTTCCTGCTGTTTGTTGGCGTGCTGGCGATCATCGCCCCGCAGCTGGCATGGATCGCCCCGGTTGCCGCCATTGTGATGGTGCTACCCGGCCTGCTGCTGCAGAAAAAGCTCGCCACGCTGGCAAACCAGGCCGCGCACGAATCAACCCTGCGCAACGCCGTGCTGGTAGAAAGCGTGCAGGGGCTGGAGGACATCAAGCTGATGCAGGCGGAGAACCGTTTCCTCCAGCAGTGGAACAGCTACATCCGCATTACCGCCGAATCCGGCCTGAAAACTCGCGAACTGACCCAGGGCTTAATCAACTGGGGGATCACCATTCAGAGCCTGGTGTTTGTGGTAGTGGTGCTGTTCGGGGCACCGCTGGTCATTGAAGGCGAGATGACCACCGGGGCAATGGTCGCCGCCTCCATGCTGGCCTCAAGGATGATTGCCCCGATGGCAAACCTGTGCGGCGTGCTTGCCCGCTGGCAGCAGGTCAAAGCCGCCAAACAGGGGCTGGACAGCATCATGCAGCTGCCGGTGGAAACCCAGCGCGATGAAAACCTCATCCACAAAGACATCTTCCACGGCCACTACCTGTTTGAAAGCGCCCAGTTCAAATACCACAGCGAAGATCCGCGCATTCCGCTGCGTATTGCCCGCCTTGAGATCCAGCGCGGCGAACGCATTGCCGTGCTCGGGCGCAACGGCGCGGGCAAATCCACGCTGCTGCAGGCGCTTGCCGGCGGGGTCGATCTGGCCAGCGGCGAAGCCCGGCTCGACGATCTGGCGATGACCCAAATCGACATGGCGGATCTGCGCCGCAACATCGGCTTCCTGAGCCAGAACGCCCGGCTGTTCTACGGCACGCTGCGGGAAAACCTCACCCTTGGCGCGCCACACGCCAGCGACGATGCGATCTTCGAGGCGTTAGAAATCAGCGGCGCGAGCAACTTCGTGAAGCATCTGCCGAAGGGGCTGGATCACCCGATCATGGAAGGCGGCAGCGGGCTTTCCGGCGGGCAGCGCCAGTCGATCCTGCTGGCGCGTATGCTGCTGCGCTCGCCCAACATCGTGCTGCTCGATGAACCGACCGCCTCGCTGGACGACCACACCGAACGCGAATTTATTCAGCGGCTTAACCAGTGGCTCGGCCATCGCACCCTGGTGGTCGCCACCCACCGCGTGCCGGTGCTCGAACTGGTCGAACGCGTGCTGGTGCTCAAAGACGGCCAGCTGGTGATGGATGCACCGAAGGCCCAGGCGCTCGGCGCCGCAAGACCGGTACCGGCTCAGGCCCCGGCCGCCGCCCAGACACCACCGCGGGAGTGGAACAATGAAAACCAGTCAGCATGACGTCACCAACGATGACCCGGACATCCAGCGCGAAAGCGAATTTTCCGGAGCGAGCCGCATCATCCTGCTCATCACGCTGCTGTTTATTCTGTTTGGCGTGTGGGCGTGGTTCGGCACGCTGGATGAAGTCTCCACCGGCACCGGCAAAGTGGTGCCGAGTTCCCGCGAGCAAATCTTGCAGTCGCTGGACGGCGGGATAGTCACCGAGCTGCTGGTGCACGAGGGCGATAAGGTGCAGGCCGGGCAAATTGTCGCCCGCCTCGACCCGACGCGCTCCGAGTCCAACGTGGGCGAAAGCGCGGCTCGCTACCGCGCCTCGCTCGCCTCCAGCGCCAGGCTTTACGCAGAGGTGAACGACCAGCCGCTGAAATTCCCGGATTCGCTCAAGGCCTCGCCCGATCTAGTCGCCTCCGAAACCCGGCTGTATAAAACCCGCCGGGCGCAGCTGAACGACTCCGAATCCGAGCTGCGGGACGCGCTGACGTCGGTCAACAAAGAGCTGGATATCACCCAGCGGCTGGTAAAAAGCGGCGCGGCGAGCCACGTGGAAGTGCTGCGCCTGCAGCGGCAGAAAAGCGACCTGGGCCTGAGAATAACCGACCTGCGCTCGCAGTATTACGTGCAGGCACGTGAGGCGCTGTCGAAAGCCAATGCCGAAGTGGACATGCTGACCTCCATCATCAAAGGGCGTGAGGATTCGGTGACCCGCATGACCGTGCGCTCGCCGGTGCGCGGCATCGTGAAGAACATTCAGGTGACCACCATCGGCGGCGTTATTCCGCCGAACGGTGAGATGATGGAGATTGTGCCGGTGGACGATCACCTGCTGATTGAGGCCCGGCTTTCCCCTCGCGACATCGCCTTTATTCACCCAGGGCAGCGCGCGCTGGTGAAAATCACCGCCTACGATTACGCCATTTACGGCGGGCTGGAAGGCACCGTAGAAACCATCTCCCCGGACACCATTCAGGACAAGGTGAAGCCGGAAATCGTCTACTACCGGGTGTTTATCCGCACTAACCAGGACTACCTGGTGAATAAAGTCGGCCACCATTTCTCTATCTCACCGGGGATGGTAGCGACCGTGGACATTAAAACCGGGCAGAAAACCATCGTTGAGTACCTGATTAAGCCGTTCAACCGCGCCCGCGAGGCGCTGCGCGAACGTTAATTGACCATCTATCCCGCTGGTGCTGAAGGAATTTTGTACGCCCGGCACTCAGCGGGATTTCTCTTTAGACGGCTGGTCACGCGCGTAATAAATCTGTTATACTCGCTGGTACACATTGGGGCTGATTCTGGATTCGACGGGATTTGCGAAACCCAAGGTGCATGCCGAGGGGCGGTTGGCCTCGTAAAAAGCCGCAAAAAAATAGTCGCAAACGACGAAAACTACGCTTTAGCAGCTTAATAACCTGCTCTGAGCCCTCTCTCCCTAGCTTCCGCTCTTAAGACGGGGATCAAAGAGAGGTCAAACCCAAAAGAGATCGTGTGGATGCCTTGCCTGGGGTTGAAGCATTAAAACTAATCAGGATAGTTTGGTAATGGCGTGTCTGTCCGCAGTTGCCCGGCGAATGTAAAGACTGACTAAGCATGTAGTACCGAGGACGTAGAAATTTCGGACGCGGGTTCAACTCCCGCCAGCTCCACCAAAATCCTTTGTTGACGGTTACCAGAGCCCGAAATGAAGTCCTGAAAGCCCGCATGGCGAAAGTTATGTGGGCTTTTTTGTGCCTGCAATTTGTCCCGCGAAGTCTGATGCCAACTAATTAAATCCGAACCTTTTAGGCACCTTGTTATTTTCACTATGTGTTCATAAGCGATTAACTCTCATTACGCGTTACCACTGAAGAAAAAATTCAGCGATTTAAGTGATGAAAAACACCGTATAAAGAAGGCGTTAGATGAAAAGGTATCATGAGCAGGGTAGACATAAGCACGATCATAAACATGTTTAGCTTTATTCAACTGTTTAGAGGATTATTAGAGATTGCGATAATAGTCCTTTATTACATCTTTATAGGGCGTAAACAACCGCCCTCAAGAAAGGCGGTTGTTTACTTCTCTTTGAGCAATCGATTACTTTCGTTTAATTTGATGATCACATTATCTTTCATTGACTCAGGGTATTTATTCTCACCCGTAGACAATATTACTTGATAGTCAACATTGTTAGGATTCTCAAGCAGTTTCAAACAGGAAAGCATCCGATTTAAATTAATATTATCAATACCAATATTCTCTGGGGTATCAATTAATAGCAAGCGAGGGAAAGGTATATCATCCAAGAGTGAAAGCTGGAGTAGTGTTAAATAATACAAAAATCTTTTATGAACGGCTGCACTGGCCTCTTTATAATCACCATTATTTATAAGAGGCATATAGTCATCAGAGTTAATTTCTGCGACTCTGCAATCCAACAATGACGCTTTCATAAAATGATTATAATACTTATTGAACTTATCGACTTTTTCGATAAGCTCAGATTCAGATGATGCTTCTAATTTTTCAACTGCAATTTTTGCAAACTCCATCTCTCTTTTTGCAGAGTCTTTCACTCCTTGATAGGACTGGAGATTTTTCTCAAGTAAAAGAGCTTGCTTCAGATTGCTAATTTTCTCTTTATTTGCAAGCAATAGATCTTCTATATCATCCAACTCATCGAAGTCAGTTATATATTCAATTTCACCTAATGCATGTGAAAGTTCATTCTTTAAATTTAGGTTTTCGATGTTTGATTCTTTCAGCTCATTTTCAAGACTTTTTAATTCATCCTTAGCTGATTTAAGAGCAACTTCCATTGTCTCAAGAGATTTAACTTTACTTTTAAGTAAAGTATAATATTCACTTGGATCATAAAAGTACCTTCGGTAATCATTTTCATCAATTTCATGGCCACAAACGCACTTGTCGCTTGGTCTATCAACATTTTTCAAGCAATATGGACATGTATCAGGTGTAAATATCTCCAACTGTCTATGAGTATGGATAATTTTTTGAAGTCGAAATGCATCCTCTCGAGTTTGTTTTATTACACGATGAAGAGAATCTATATCTTTATACTTAAGATCAATGTTTTTCTGTAACTCAATGAGATTTAACTCAGTTCGACTATACGCTTCTTTTAACTTCTGAGTGTGGGCAAGTCCGGCATTCTCGCTGATCTTTGATGTTAACTGTTTCGAACGATATGTAACTAAACGTTCAATGCTCAATTCTAACTCTTCAATTTCCTTAACCAAGTGATAATCATTAATCACTTCTTTAAATCCGAGTTGTTTATACATATCTGAAACTATATTTCTGTATTCAGAAAGTATGGCATTAGCTTTTTCGTGTTCTGATTGCTTACGTTTAAGATTCCCATAAGCCTCATATAACTTTATTAATGTTTTCCCCATTAATACTTCAAAAATGGCTTTTCTAAGAAAAACAGAATCACTGACATAGTTTTGATTATCTGCAGGTTTATAGATGCCATTAACATCAGTGCCTTGGTTATGATACACAAGGCGTAATAAGTCATTGAAACCTATCTTGAAATTCTTACCTGCATGGAAAATTTCAATGCTTGGAATATTAAGCTGCTCAAGAATCCAGTCCGAAAAAATATAATCTTCAGATTTATTTCTATTAATTGGCAAGCATAAAAAATCGACTGATTCACCTTCTTTAATCAAAAAAGGCTCATCAGACAAAATTGTTATAAGATTCTCACCGATTTTTCTGATAAATTTAAATTTAATTTTTCCTAGAGAAACCTCAAGCTCGACGAAATTCGACTTATCATTTACTATTTCTTTATGAGTCTCTTTTTCGGCGCTGTTAAAATGTGAGACTTTACCACCAAGCCCATAATAAATAAGATCAAAAAAAGTAGATTTACCACACCCATTTGGTGCTTCGATTATATTTATTTTATAATTATCTAATTCCGGAGAACTAAAGCTGTAGCGTTTTCCTTCATAGTGCATCTTGTGTATTTTTAATTGGCCCATAACTTCAACCCATATTCAGTGAAAAACTTTTCAATTAGACCATCAAGTCCAAGTTTGGTTATGGACTTAAAGTAAGACTTCAATATAACTATATTGTTCAATTCTCTATCAAATATATCAGTATCAAAAAAGGATCCCAACCAAATCTTATCTACAATTTCGATGTTATAACAATCAACCTTTGCTGTATCAATTACTGTAATCTTCCCATTCTTCTCAAGACTTCTGATTATTTTATATATTTCTCTTTGGTGCAATGATGCCTTTACATAAATATCAAATAAAAATTCTTTATCGAAGGGCTTTAAATTCTCTTCACTGTAATTTTCTATCAAAATATTTATAGCTGTTGAGCTAGAAATTAGCTGCATCAAGTACGTTAGCTT
>NZ_JACARU010000065.1:0-108488 GCF_013386425.1 Cedecea sp. P7760
TTTACAAACGTAAGAGATAGTTAGTTAATTTTTTATATTTTGCAACCGAAAGGAGCGAATATGTATGTTATTTCCAGTAAAAACATGTTGTTAAAAGCCCAGAACCAGGGGTATGCCGTGCCGGCATTTAACATTCACAATCTGGAAACGATGCAGGTGGTGGTGGAAACGGCCGCTGAAATGCGTTCGCCGCTGATCCTGGCCGGCACGCCGGGAACCTATAGCTACGCGGGAACGGGCAACGTTGTGGCAATAGCCAGAGACCTGGCAAAACATTGGGATCATCCCCTGGCGCTGCACCTCGATCACCACGAAGATCTGCCGGATATTACTCGCAAGGTACAGGCCGGTATTCGCTCGGTGATGATTGACGGTTCACATTATGCTTTTGAAGAGAACATCGCGCTGGTGAAAAGCGTTGTAGAGCTGAGCCATCGCTATGATGCCAGCGTAGAGGCGGAGCTTGGTCGACTTGGCGGCGTAGAGGACGATTTGGTCGTTGACGCGAAGGATGCGCTGTACACCAACCCGCAGCAGGCTAGTGAATTTGTCTCCCGCACCGGCATCGATTCGCTGGCGGTAGCTATCGGGACGGCTCACGGGCTGTATGCCGCCGAGCCGAAGCTCGATTTCGATCGCCTGGCCGCTATCCGTGAATGCGTGGATGTTCCGCTGGTGTTACACGGCGCTTCCGGTCTGTCTGAGGGGGATATTCGCCGGGCTATTTCGCTCGGCGTCTGTAAGGTTAACGTCGCCACCGAACTTAAAATCGCGTTCTCAGACGCGCTGAAACAGTACTTCATCGAGCAGCCTGGGGCGAACGATCCTCGACATTACATGCAGCCCGCCAAAGAGGCGATGAAAGAAGTCGTCCGTAAAGTCATTCATGTCTGTGGTTGTGAAGGGCAACTCTAACCAACGGCGCAAGGAGCAATGTCGTGATCCATACTCTGACTTTAAACACCGCCATTGATATGAATATTTTTTGCGGCTCTCTACAACCTTCTACCGTGAACCGCACCCAGCGCACGGAATACTGCCCTAACGGCAAAGGCGTTAACGTTTCTTTAGTCCTTAATCACTTTCGACAGCCGACCCACGTCATGGGCATATTTGGCGGATTTACCGGGCGCTATATTGTGGAGGAACTTAAAAAACAAAAAATCAACGTGACGCCTTCCTGGGTGCAGGCAGCTACACGAATTAATGTTTTTATTAATGACGGCAGCAATGAATATAAATTGGTAAACACCGGTGCCCCTATCGATGATGAATGTAAACAACAGATCATCCAGCATCTGGACTGCATCCGTCCCGGGGATTATTTAGTGATTAGCGGCAGCTTGCCGCCGGGTATTGAAAGCCTGTTTTATGCGGAAGTTATATCGCTGTGCGAACAGCGCGGGGGAGAAGTCATTCTTGATATCAGCCATCCTGCACTGCGGCAATTACTTGAGCTTAATCCCCTGCTGATCAAACCCAATGACGATGAATTAAAAGAAATATTTAATCTCAAGGTCGAGAATGTCCCTCAGGTTCGGACTGCGATGCGAACGTTACATCAGCTTGGTGCCCGTAATGTTTTGCTAACGCTTGGCGCAAAAGGGCTCTATTTTTCCAACGGCAGCGATCTGTGGTTTGCTTCCGCGCCAGAAGTGGAACTTGTCAGTTCAGCTTGCGCAGGGGACGCAGCGCTCGGCGCGTTTCTCAGCCAGTGGCTCAACGGGGAAGATATCTCCCTTGCGCTAGCTCTTGCCAGCGCCACCGGCGCTAACGTGGCAGGTTCAGCGGGTCTGGGAAAACTCGATCGCATACAAGAATTATTACAGCAGGTTCAAATCGTCCAATTATAAAGGCCCGATTATGAAAAAGATCATTGCCGTTACCGGCTGCCCTACAGGTATTGCCCATACGTTTATGGCTGAAGAGGCCTTAAAGAATGCAGCAAAAAAATTAAACTTTGAAATAAAGATAGAAACAAACGGTGCTTCCGGCGTAGAGAATGAAATCACGCCAGACGATCTGAATGATATTTACGGGGTTATTATTGCCGCAGATAAAGACGTAAACGCCGAACGTTTTAATGGACTCCCGGTTATTGAAGTGCCGGTTAAAGAAGCCATTCACCACCCGGTCGAGTTAATCAATAAAGTCGTCAACGGGCAACTTTCCCTTCGTCAGGGAATATCCGCCGTACCCGCAGCAGAAAAGAAGAAATATGAACAAGAATCGTTCGGCAGGCAGATTTATAAACATCTGATGAGCGGCGTGTCCAACATGCTGCCTTTCGTGGTCGCAGGCGGCATTCTGATTGCTATCTCCTTTTTGTGGGGGATTTACTCTGCTGACCCGAATTCCCCGCAGTACAACGCTATCGCGGCGACCTTAATGCAGGTCGGGCAGCAGGCGTTCTCAATCATGGTGCCGGTCTTTACGGCCTACATTGCGTGGTCGATTTCCGGGCGCGCGGGCATGGTAGCCGGGTTCGTTGGCGGCCTGCTGGCAAACGCGACGGGAGCGGGGTTTCTCGGCGGGATTATCGCCGGTTTCGCTGCCGGTTACTTTATGCTGCTTGTCCGTCGCCTGCTCGACGGGCTACCGCGCCAGTATGAAGGTCTAAAATCGATCTTCATCATGCCGCTCATTGGTGTGTTAGCGATCGGCGTGCTGATGGTGCTGCTCGGCAAACCCGTCGCGGCCATCAACAACGGTATGATGGGCTGGTTAAGCTCGCTGCAGCAGGCCAACCCTATTCTTCTTGGCATTGTTGTCGGGGCGATGTGTTCTTTCGACTTTGGTGGCCCGGTCAACAAAGCGGCGTATGTCACGGGAACATTGCTGCTTGGCCAGGGGAATTTCTTCTTTATGGCCGGCGTTTCTGCGGCCTGTATTACTCCGCCGCTGGTTATCGCCCTGGCGACGACCTTCTTCCCCAAAGGCTTTAGCGAAGAAGAACGCGCGGCCGGGATGGTGAACTACATTCTTGGCTGCACGCATATTACCGAGGGGGCAATCCCCTTTGCGGCGAAAGATCCGCTCCGCGTTATTCCAATGATGATGATCGCCTCTTCCATCTCAGCCGTGCTCAGCTACAGCTTGCACATTGAAGTGCCAGCCCCGCACGGCGGCTTCTTGATTCTTCCGCTGGTCAGCAAACCGCTCACGTGGGTGCTCTGTATTCTGGCGGGCTCCGTCTGCGGGGCAGTAATGCTGGGATCATGGCGGTTGTGGAATAGCCGCAAGCAACCCACCGCAGCTCTTCAGGCAGGAGGTCAAAATGCAACTCTGTGAACAGGATATTTTCATCAGCCATGAGCGTGTCGATAAGCTTACGGCGCTCCAGCTCGTCTGCGAAAAGTTAGTGGCGGCAGGAAATACAACGCCGGAATATTTGCAGGGAATGCTGGCTCGTGAAGCGCAAATCTCAACCTATCTGGGGAACGGTATCGCTATCCCCCACGGTACGCCAGAAACTCGCCATGCAGTGATTAATACCGGCGTGAAAGTCATTGTGTTTCAGCCAGGCGTAGACTGGGGAGAAAACAACGTTGCGCGGATGGTCACTGGTATTGCCGCACGCTCAAACGAGCATCTCGATATTCTGCGCCAGCTAACCCGCGCATTGAGCGACGAGAGTGTGCCGCTCGCGCTGGCGCAGGCGGCTACGCCAGCGGAGGTTTTAGCCATTCTGACCGGCAACAGCGCCGAAAACGCAACACAAGAATCCCCCATAGAAGGAGAACAGGCCACGTTTGTGATCCGCAATCCTCATGGGCTGCATGCCCGTCCGAGCGCCGTGCTGGTGAAACTGGTCAAACAGTTTCAAAGTCGTGTCATCGTTGAAAATATGGACAGCGCTGCCGGGCCCGTTGATGGTAAGAACCTGATGAAGGTGGTTTCGTTAGGGGCAAAAATGGGCCACCGTATGCGGTTTACCGCGAGTGGTACCGACGCCCGCCGGGTACTTGCTGCCATTGGGCAAGGCATTGACCAGGGGCTGGGAGAAACGCCCTCAACCCCACCAGAACAACCGAAACGCAGCTGGTTATCCCGTTTGCTTAGTTAATTTCACATGCCGGAGGTCGCTGGACGTCCGGCACTTCGTGATACCCGCGAGATCAATAATACTCCACCGTATTTTTGATGGTGTAATGCGTGACGGTTGGCGGCGTGACGGAGTCATCCGTCATTTCCAGGTCACAGGACAGCGAGTTAAAATGGCTGTCGTAATCACAGGTTTGCTTCGCTACGCCGATGATTTTACCGTTCAGGCTGGTGGTTGCGCTGTAATCCAACTTTTTCTTTTTATCGACCCCGGCTGTTGCCACGATGGCAAGCTCGCTGTCTTTTGATTTAGTCACCTTTCCCAGCGGATAGCCTTCACTGTCGTATTTGTAGGTCACCAGCACGTCTTTGCCCTTCGCGGCTATCACAAAATCATTGTCGTCGGTGTCGTAGCTGATGCCTGCGGCGGGCAACTCTGCAAGCTGGCATTTGCCCTGCAGCCTCACCCGTTTTTCACGGCTGACTTGATCAACATAGTAGTTAGCGTCGAGCGCTAGCGAAGCGCCGCTGTTGTTTTCAAGATCGTGAAATTCCAGGCTGTCGAAACACCCTTCCTCAGACAGCGAGCCGCTGACCCTTTTCAGCACTTGCCCCTGCTCATTCATCAAGGTCTGGCTAAATTCTTTGACCGGGCCGCGCATAGGATCGAAATCGAACTCGTTAGAAAAACTGGCCATTTCCGGGGTGTACGCCTGCGGTGACGTCGAGTTGTCGCATCCGACAAGCCCTAAAGCCAGCGTACCGAGGATAATGATTTTCTTCACGTTTTGCCGCTCTCTTGTTTTCATGTCATAACATGATATAAGCAAATACAACACTTTACACTAGAAGCGCTATTCTTATAGAAAGGGTAACGGCAATGTTCATTGTTTCTTTAAGTCCGGCTTATGGTCTGATAGAAACAATGAATAATGTTTTCTGGTTTGCCCCAAACGGCCGAAAACCACGTTTTTCGGCCGTTTGACATCAAGCTTATAGTTCGCCTCAACATAAGGAAGAGATGATGAAACGTACCGTTTGGTTAAGCACGATACTGCTGATCGCTGCCACCCCGGCGTTGGCCGCACAGGGCAGTTGCGAAAAGGTAAAAGCTGACATTCAGCAGAAAATTATCAATAACGGCGTACCGGAGTCAGGCTTCTCGCTCACCATCGTCCCGAACGATCAGGCGGATAAAGCCGGCGGTCAGGTCGTTGGTCACTGCGCTAACGATACGCAAAAAATTGTCTATACCCGCATTGCCGGCGGCGCCGCGCCGGAAAATGAACCGCAATAAACGTTGGCAGGGTGCCTGGCGCCCTGCTTCCCCCTGTATACCTGCCTATTTGCCTTCAACAGCCGCAACTTTGATTGGCGTTAATAACCTCTACTCCTAAATAAGTAACACTCTTCCCCCGAAAGAGCCCGTTAGCGGGCAGCCTTAGCAATCACCAAAACTCAAAACACAAATAATAACGTCTTCCACACGACAAAAAGTCATGGAGAGAGCGATGTCGAACCTCAATAATCCAGGCGGGATCAGCCGCCGTAGCCTGGTAAAATCTTCTGCAATTGGCGGCCTGGCGCTCGCCGCTGGCGGCATTTCTCTGCCTTTTGGCATGCGTAGCGCGGCAGCCGCGGTCGCTGACGCCCTGTCGCCGGAGAGCAAAGACAAAGTTGTCTGGGGAGCCTGTTCGGTAAACTGCGGCAGCCGCTGCGCCCTGCGGTTGCACGTTCGTGACGAGGAAGTCTTCTGGGTTGAAACGGATAATACCGGGCTGGACACCTACGGCGACCACCAGGTCCGTGCCTGCCTGCGCGGGCGCTCTATTCGCCGCAGGATCAACCATCCGGAACGCCTGAATTACCCGATGAAGCGCGTAGGCGCCCGAGGCGAAGGCAAGTTTGAACGCATCAGTTGGGACGAAGCGCTGGACATCGTCAGCGCCAGCCTGAAACAAACCGTCGAAAAATACGGCAACGAAGCGGTTTACATTAACTACTCTTCCGGCGTAGTCGGCGGGAACATTACCCGCTCGTCCCCTTACGCCTCATTGGTGGCTCGCCTGATGAACTGCTACGGCGGTTTTCTGAGCCATTACGGCACCTACAGCACCGCTCAAATCGCCTGCGCGATGCCGTATACCTACGGCAGCAATGACGGCAACAGCACGTCGGATATCGAAAACAGCAAGCTGGTCGTTCTGTTCGGCAATAATCCGGCGGAAACACGCATGAGCGGCGGCGGCATCACCTATTACCTTGAGCAAGCCCGCGAGCGTTCAAACGCCAGAATGATCGTTATCGACCCGCGCTACACCGACACGGCCGCCGGTCGCGAAGATGAATGGATCCCCATTCGTCCCGGCACCGACGCGGCGCTTGTGGCGGGTCTCGCCCACGTAATGATTAGCGAAAATCTGGTCGATCGGCCCTTCCTGGATAAATACTGCGTCGGCTACGACGAGAACACCCTGCCGGCAAATGCCCCGCGTAACGGGCACTATAAGGCCTATATTCTGGGCGAAGGCGACGACGGCGTGGAGAAAACCCCGCGGTGGGCCTCCGCAATTACCGGCATTCCTGCTGACAGAATCATCAAGCTGGCGCGTGAAATTGCCGGTACAAAACCGGCCTACATTGCCCAGGGCTGGGGTCCGCAGCGCCAGGCTAACGGTGAGCTGACCTCACGCGCCATCGCTATGCTGCCGATTCTGACCGGCAACGTGGGGGTTAACGGCGGCAACAGCGGAGCTCGCGAATCCACCTACACCATTACCATCGAACGCATGCCGGTGCTGGAAAACCCGATCAAAACGCAAATCTCCTGCTTTAGCTGGACCGATGCCATCACCCGCGGCCCGGAAATGACCGCCAAACGCGACGGCGTGCGTGGCAAAGATAAGCTGGACGTGCCGATTAAGTTCATCTGGAACTACGCGGGCAATACCATCATCAACCAGCATTCCGACATTAATAAGACCCACGCCATTCTGCAGGACGACAAGCAGTGCGAGATGATTGTGGTGATCGAGAACTTTATGACCTCTTCGGCGAAATACGCCGACATTCTGCTGCCGGACCTGATGACCGTTGAGCAGGAGGACATCATTCCTAACGATTACGCGGGCAATATGGGCTACCTGATTTTCATCCAGCCCGCCACCGCGCCTAAGTTCGAACGCAAGCCTATTTACTGGATGATGAGCGAGGTTGCAAAACGGCTGGGCGGCGATGTGCATCAGGCCTTTACGGAAGGCAGAACCCAGCGCGAGTGGCTGCAATATCTGTACGCGAAAATGCTGGCAAAAGACCCGGCACTGCCAGCCTATGAGGCCCTGCGTGAAATGGGCATTTACAAGCGTAAAGATCCGGCGGGTCATTTCGTGGCTTACAAAAAATTCCGTGAAGATCCGCAGGCCAATCCGCTCAAAACGCCGTCCGGCAAAATTGAAATTTACTCCAGCAAGCTGGCCGATATTGCCGCCAACTGGGAGCTGGAAAAAGACGAAACCATCAGCCCGCTGCCGGTATATGCCTCAACGTTTGAAGGCTGGGACTCTCCGCAACGCCGCGAGTTTCCGCTCCAGCTGTTTGGCTTCCACTACAAATCCAGAACACACTCAACCTATGGCAATATTGACGTCCTGCAGGCCGCAGCGCGTCAGGAGGTCTGGATTAACCCGCTCGACGCCAAACGGCGCGGAATAACCAACGGCGACAAGGTCAGCGTGTTTAACGGGCGCGGTGAGGTGCGTATTGAGGCCAAAGTCACTCCGCGCATCATGCCTGGGGTTGCGGCGATGGGCCAGGGTGCCTGGCATAATGCCGATATGGGGGGCGATCGAATCGACCACGGGGCCTGCATCAATACGCTGACAACGCATCGCCCGTCGCCGCTGGCAAAGGGCAACCCGCAGCACACCAATCTCGTTGAGATTAAAAAGATCTAAGAAGGAATCAATCATGACCTCTGAACAACAACGCCTGTCGGCGGTAGCCCTTAGCGGCCGGGTGCTCGGAGCCCTGTTTTACCATGCGCCGAACCACCCGGACTGCGCCTCGCTTCTCGGGATGCTCTCAGCCCCTGAGTGGGTAAAAGAATGGCCGGTACAGGCTCCCGAACTTGCGGAAATAGCCTCGATGATGGCCACAGGCCTGGCGGACAGCGACACGCCGGTAGGCGAAGAATATCAGCGCCTGTTTATTGGCCCGTACGCGCTGCCCGCGCCGCCCTGGGGTTCCGTCTATCTGGATAAAGAAAACGTGCTGTTTGGCGACTCGATGCTTGAGCTTCGCCAGTGGATGCGCGCGCAGGGCTTTGCCCCGCAAACGGAGCAAAACGAGCCAGAAGATCATTTTGGCTTAATGCTGATGCTGGCGGCCTGGCTTGCCGACCAGGGGCAACAGCCGCAGCTTGACGAGCTGCTTGCCTGGCACCTGCTGCCCTGGGCCGATCGTTATCTGAACCTGTTTACCGAAAACGCGGCGAATGATTTCTATCGTGGGCTAGGTTTACTGACCAGAATGACGCTTTCAGGCTGGCAGCAAGGCATGCTGATGCCCGTTGCCCGCAAAGAACTGCACTTCTAAGAATCCTGGACTTTCAGGAGGCCGGGCGCGACCGGTTTCCTGAAAAATCGCTGATTTCCTCACACCACAAATGTGACAACGTCACTTCACGTTAACATTTTTAAGACAAATCTTTACTTTTCTCCCTCAGACCAGAAGCCATAAGGCCTGGGCATTACTTTACCTGATAAACCATTAGCCACTTAATTGTCCCCAAAGCTGGAATCCTTCCCGCTGCGTTGCTATAGCTCCAGACACCCTGCCGACACATGGCATAACAACAGGCCGCCCCTCCGGCGGCGATAACGCGTGCACCCAGGGAGACACACTGCAATGCAAAACGCATCCTTCGCAACACGGTTCCTGCTCGGACTGCTTGCGCTTTTTTTAGTGCTCGGTCTACTGGTTTGGGGCATCGGCCTCGACACCCTTAAAGCCCGCCAGGTCGATTTACTCTACCTCGGGCAGCAACACCTGATTCTGGTCTTCAGCTCTATGGCTCTCGCCCTGCTGGTCGGTATTCCCAGCGGGATTTTGCTCAGCCGACCTGCGGCTCGCCGCTGGGCAGAGTACGTCATGCAAATTTTCAACATTGGCAACACGCTGCCGCCGCTAGCGGTGCTGGCGCTGGCGATGGTTATTATCGGCATCGGCGACAAGCCGGCCATTATCGCCCTGTTCCTCGCCTCGCTGCTTCCCATCGTACGCAATACCTATGCCGGACTTTGCAGCGTTCCCCCCTCGCTAATAGAGGCCGCCAACGGGATTGGCATGACCAAAATGCAGCGGCTACGTCAGGTAGAAATCCCTAACGCCTGGCCGGTGATTCTTTCCGGCGTGCGTATTGCCACCGCCATTAACGTCGGTACGGCGCCGCTGGCCTTTCTTATCGGCGCGAGCAGCTACGGCGAGCTTATCTTCCCGGGGATTTACCTGAACGACTTCCCGACGCTGATACTCGGCGCCGTGGCGACAGCGATGTTCGCCCTGATCCTTGACCTGGCGCTCGCCAGCCTGGGCCGGGCGCTTAGCCCCCATACCGCTAAATAACAACAATAAGGAGCGTTTATGAGACTGCTTTCACGCGTGCTGACGGCGGCGTTTGCCGCAGCATCACTTATCGCCTCACAGGCCCAGGCCGCGCCGCTGATTCTGGCGACCAAGAGCTTTACCGAGCAGCATATTTTGTCGGCCATGACCACCCAGTTTCTGGCTAAAAAAGGGTTTCAGGTTACGCCCCAGACCAACATCGCGACGGTGATTTCTCGTAATGCGATGATCAATAAACAGATTGATATGACCTGGGAGTACACCGGTACTTCGCTGATTATCTTCAACCATATTAATAAGCGCATGACGCCCGAAGAGTCGTACAACACGGTCAAAAAGCTGGATGCAAAACTTGGCCTCGTCTGGCTTAAACCGGCCGAAATGAATAACACCTACGCCTTCGCCATGAAGCGCGAGCGGGCAGAAAAAGAAGGCATCACCACGATGTCGCAGCTGGTTGAACGCATCGAGCATATTCGCCAGACCGACCCGAAACATAACTGGATGCTCGGCCTGGATCTCGAATTCGCCGGACGCAGCGACGGCCTGAAGCCTCTGCAACAGGTTTACAACATGCCGCTGGACCGCCCGCAGATCCGCCAGATGGACCCTGGCCTGGTCTATAACGCCATCCGCGACGGTTTTGTCGATGCCGGGCTGATCTACACCACCGACGGACGGATGAAGGGCTTTGACCTGAAAGCGCTGGTGGACGATAAGGGCTTCTTCCCAAGTTACGCTGTCACGCCCGTCGTGCGTAAAGACGTACTGGACTCTCATCCCGGGCTTGAAGAGGCGCTGAACACCCTTTCGTCCGAGCTGAACAATGAGGTGATAACAACCCTGAACGCCAAAGTTGATATCGACCATGAAACCCCGCAGCAGGTCGCTCGAGAATTCCTGCAGCAGAAAGGCTTGCTCTAAGGAGGTATCGTGGAAACGTTACACTATATGATTGATAACGCGGGGTATATTGGTTCCCTTACCCTGCACCACCTTTGGTTAGTCCTGATTGCCGTCGGCCTGGCCATCATCATTGGCGTGCCGCTGGGTATTCTCATCGTGCGTCATAAATGGCTTGCTACGCCGGTTCTGGGCTTTGCCACGATTTTGCTCACCATTCCGTCCGTGGCGCTGTTTGGCCTGATGATCCCCCTGTTTTCGCTGATCGGTCAGGGTATTGGCGTGGTGCCTGCCGTCACGGCGGTATTCCTCTATTCCCTGCTGCCGATTGTGCGCAACACCCACACCGCGCTGGACAGCCTGCCGCCGGGGCTGCGTGAAGCCGGACGCGGCATCGGCATGACATTCTGGCAACGCTTGCGCTGGGTGGAAATTCCCATGGCGCTGCCGGTGATTTTTGGCGGCATCCGCACCGCCGTAGTCATGAACATTGGCGTCATGGCGATTGCCGCCGTCATCGGCGCGGGCGGCCTGGGCCTGCTGTTGCTCAACGGCATCGGCGGGAGTGACATCCGCATGCTGATTGCCGGCGCGGTGATGATCTGCCTGTTAGCCATCGTACTTGACTGGCTGCTGCATCGCCTGCAGCTGCATTTCACTAAGTGGTAGCCCCACCGTGAAGCCGTATTCAAAGGAGAGTTAATAATGATAAAACTTGAAAATCTCACGCGACAATTTGTGCAGAAAAACGGCCAGACCTTTAACGCCGTCGACAACATCAGCCTGAACGTGCCCGAAGGAGAAATGTGTGTCCTACTCGGCCCTTCCGGCTGTGGCAAGACCACCACGCTGAAAATGATCAATCGCCTGATAAAACCGACCGGCGGCAAAATCTTAATCAACGGCCAGGACACCAACGATCTGGATACCGTCACCCTGCGGCGTAATATCGGCTACGTTATCCAGCAAATCGGCCTGTTCCCCAACATGACGATCGAAGAAAACATTACCGTCGTGCCGCGCATGCTGGGCTGGGACAAAGCCCGCTGTAAAGAGCGCGCCAGCGAGCTAATGAGCATGGTGGCGCTCGACCCCAACCGCTTCCTTAACCGCTACCCGCGTGAAATGTCGGGTGGCCAGCAGCAGCGAATTGGCGTGATCCGCGCCCTCGCGGCGGATCCTCCGGTGCTGCTGATGGATGAGCCGTTTGGCGCGGTCGACCCGATTAACCGCGAAACCATCCAGAACGAATTTCTGGATATGCAGCGCCAGCTCAAAAAGACGGTGATGCTGGTCAGCCACGATATTGATGAAGCGCTGAAGCTGGGCGACCGGATTGCGGTCTTCCGCCAGGGCAAAATCGTCCAGTGCGCCAGCCCGGATGAGCTGCTGGCGAAACCGGCCAATGACTTCGTCGGCTCGTTTGTCGGCCAGGACCGCACGCTGAAGCGCCTGCTGTTGGTGCAGGCCGGGGACGTCACCGACCAGCAGCCTACCATTACGGCGCGAGAATCCACGCCTCTGGCGGAAGCATTCGCCACCATGGACGATAACGACATGCGTTCGATAACCGTGGTTGACGCCGACGGCAAACCCCTGGGCTTCGTTAAGCGTCGCGAAGCTCGAGGCACAACCGGCAGCTGTATCGACCTGCTTCATCCGTTCCGTGTAACAGGCCGCGCGGAGGAAAACCTGCGCATCGTGCTTTCTAAGCTGTATGAGCACAACATGGTCTGGATGCCGATCACCGATGAAGATGGCCGCTACAGTGGGGAAATTTCGCAGGATTATATTGCCGATTATCTCAGCTCGGGCCGAACGCGCCGGGCGCTGAATATTCAGCAGAGCTAAGCAACTTCATGCGCTGCCTCCCGGTGGCGCATTTTCCTTTTGAGCTTATCGGCGTTCTCCCCCACAATAGCGCCATTCCCCCGCTACCTTTTGCGCTATGCACCGTTTACACGCCTTTCCGGACATCAGAGAAATGCTTCGCCGCCTGGTGATTGCGATCTTTATTGGCCTGGCCTCCGCGCTGGTTGTGTGGCTATTTCGTCAGGCTATGTATCTGCTGGAAAACGTCTTCCTGGGCGACCACGGCGGCAGCCTTGTTGCGGCGGCGTCCGCGCTCGCGCCATGGCGACGCGTATTAACACCTGCGGCAGGCGGCCTGCTGGCCGGGCTTCTGCTATGGGGCTGGCAGAGAGCTACCCGCCAGCGCCCTTCTGCGCCAACCGACTATATGGAAGCCATTGAAACAGGCGACGGCAGGCTGGACGTTCCTTCCAGCCTGGTCAAATCCGCCGCATCGCTGATCGTCGTGTCAAGCGGCAGCGCCATCGGCCGTGAAGGGGCGATGATCCTGCTGGCAACGGTTTTTGCCTCCGTATTTGCGCAGCGCTTTACCCCAGACAAAGAATGGAAGCTATGGGTGGCCTGCGGAGCCGCCGCCGGGATGGCAAGCGCCTACCATGCGCCGCTGGCGGGCAGCCTGTTTATCGCGGAGATTTTATTTGGCTCGCTGATGCTTGCCTCGCTGGGGCCGGTGGTGATTGCCGCCGTCAGCGCCCTGCTGATGACCCACCTGCTGAACGGCGGCCAGGCCCCGCTGTACATCGTCACCCTGCTCGATCCGCCTTTGCCTGCCCATTACGGGCTGATGGCGCTGCTCGGGTTAACGGCGGGTGTCGCCGGGCCGCTCATGCTGTGGCTGCTGGCCAAAAGCAGCGCGCTATTTCGCGGTCTTCGGCTGTCGCCGCCGCTGCAGCTGGCGCTCGGCGGGCTGATTGTCGGCCTGCTCTCGCTGGTGACGCCAACCGCCTGGGGCAACGGGTACAGCGTGGTGCAGTCGTTTCTTTCCAGCCCGCCCGCGCTGCTGTTTGTGGCTGGCGTATTGCTGTGCAAGCTGCTGGCGGTGATGGCAAGCAGCGGGTCCGGGGCACCGGGCGGCGTCTTTACGCCAACGTTGTTTATGGGCGCGGCGCTGGGCATGCTGTTTGGGCAGATTTGCGGGCTTTGGGGAGGCGGCGAACCGCTGATTATCCTGCTGGGGCTAACGGGAATGGCGTCTTTGCTGGCGGCGACCACGCATGCGCCGATTATGGCGACGCTGATGATTTGCGAAATGACCGGGGAGTTTACGCTGCTCCCCGGTTTACTGCTGACCTGCGTTATCGCCTCAACGCTGTCGCGCTGGTTACGCCCGCAGTCGGTCTACCGTCAGAGCGTTGCGCAACCGGGATAAATCGATATACGCCCCGAGTTCGCGCTGTTCTGCTCGGGGTAGATACGGTAGCTCACCGACCAGCGGCCCTGGCAGTTTCTTACTCAGCACCTCGATGATTTCCGCGTAGTGCGCCAGGCCTGGGTTAATACGGTTAGCCACCCAGCCAATAAACGGCAGCCCGTCATTAGCAATCGCCTGCGCGGTCAGTAAAGCGTGATTGATGCAGCCTTCCTGAATGCCCACCACCAGCAGCACCGGCAGTTGCTCCTGAACAACCCAGTCAGACAGCGGGCGCAGATCGTTCATCAGGCTGCGCCAGCCGCCCGTGCCTTCCACCACGACGTGGTCCATTTGGTCGGAAAGCCTTTGCAGCCCGCTCGACAGCAGCGAATAGTTAATCGGCCCGTGATGGCTGATGCTGCTCTCTTCTTCGCTCAGCGCAATGGGGTTAATGGCTTCGTAAGGCAGTTTGATCGTCGAGACGCTTTGCAGTACCAACGCATCCCTGTTGCGCAGCCCCTCTGGCGTCTCTTTACTGCCCTTCGCGACCGGTTTGTAACCGACGACGCTTTTCCCGCTGGCCGACAACGCCTGCAGCAAGGCTCGTGAAACCACCGTCTTCCCCACGGCGGTATCGGTACCTGTTATAAAGAAACGCTTAAGCATGACTGTCTCCCGAGGTAATGCTAGCCATATAAGTAAAGAGAAAAATTAACTCGGGAAGTCTAAAAGAATGGCGCTTTAGCCAGATTGAGATAGCGCAATTTTTGGTGAATCAGGGCCTAAGATTAGCCCTGCAGCAGGCGAATTAGTAAAGAGCCGTTATACATTGCATCTTTTACCAGCGCCGCCCCGGCCATGGTGCCGCGGTTATTAAACTGTGTCCCTTCCACCACGGTGTGGCTGCTGTAGGCGGGTAAGGCCTGCTGGCGGATACAGTCGGTGATGGCCGGATGAAGGATCGCGGCGGCGCGATTAAGTGGCGAACCGATAAGGATCTTTTGCGGGTTAAACAGGTTAACCATGATGGCCAGAATGCGCCCAACGTTTTGCCCGACGCCGGTGATAATGTCTTTGGCCAGCAGATCACCGTTCAGCGCGGCGTCGCACAGCGATTCCACGCTCAGCGGCTGGCCGTGCAGCATCGAGCCCATAGACTGGCTCATACGCTGCTGCGCCAGTTCCAGCACGCTTTCCACGCTGGCGATAGTTTCCAGGCAGCCGTGGTTGCCGCAGTAGCAGCGTTTGCCATACGGGTCGACCTGCGTATGACCAATTTCCACCAGGCTGCTGCTGCCGGCGTGAAGCAGGCGGCCATCGGTGATCACCCCGGCCCCCACGTTATGATCAATCACTACCTGAATAACATCCCTGGCTCCCTGAGAGGCACCAAACAGCCCTTCTGCCATGGTCCACGCGCTGATGTCGTGCTGGATGAATACCGGCACGCCGGTGTGCTTTTCCAGCGCCTCGCCCAGCGGCATATCGCAGATATCGTAGAACGGCATGCGATGAATAATGCCGTGCACGGTATCAATAATGCCAGGGAGCGTGATAGCGATGGCGGTGAGACGTTCAAGCTTATGCTGATGGCGAATAAAGAACTGGTCAACCTGGTAAACGATGCGTTCCAGCAGAGGCTGCTGGTCATCCGTCGGGAGGTCCACCGAGTCTTCTACCACCAGCTTGCTGCTGAGGTCGCGCAGGCCAAGGGAGATTTCGCCCCGGCTCAGGCGTATGGAGAGGTAATGCCACGCTTCGGTTTCCAGCATCAGGCCCACCGCAGGGCGGCCCCGGCTGCCGGGATCCTGGATTTCCGTTTCCTGTACCAGATGCGCCTCAATCATTTCTCGCACAATCTTGGTGATACTGGCCGGGGCCAGCTGCGCCAGGCGGGAAAGATCGATCCGCGACACCGGGCCGTGGGTATCAATCAAGCGATAAACAACGCCGGCATTGGTTTGTTTAATCTGATCGATATGGCCCGGTTGACTATCAGCAACCACGTGGTACTCCCTTTATTTTCGCGCTTCGAAATAAACTTTCAGGCTATGGTGAAACACTTCCCGCAGGGTCGTCAAATATTTAGGTAGGGATGTGATTTACCGCACATAATCCCGCCACATTAGGCCTATTTTAACGCCCATGAGGCTTCGGTTAACAGCGCCGAGATACGCTTTGCCGCCTCCGACAGCTCCCGGTGCTTCGGCCAGACCAGCCAAAGTTCAGACTGCGCTTCCTGTTCGTCAATGGGCAGCCACACCACATCGCTCAGGCGAATGCGTTGAAACGAAGCAGGAAGAATCGATACCCCCAGCCCGGCAGAAACCAGACCAATGATGGTCATCGCCTCACCGACCTCCTGAGTGATGTACGGCACGATATGATGACGTCGGAGTAAGCCGATAATGTCGTCGTACAGCCCGGTACCAACGTGCGGGTCAAAGAAAACAAACGGCTCCTGCGCAAGCTGTTTAAGCGATACCGAGCGGCTGCTGGCCAGCGGATGGTCGCGATGAACCATCGCCAGCAGCGGTTCACGCAAAATCAGCGTCCAGTTCAGGGTATCCGGCAGGCGCGTATTACGCATTAGCCCCAGCTCAAGCTCGCCCTCATTCAAAGGGGCAATTTGCTCGCGGGTATTCACTTCACGCATCTGGAGATGCACGTCAGGGTAACGCTTGCGAAAGCGGGACAGGCTGTCTGAAACTGCTTTAATAAACGGCGCGGAGGACGTAAAACCGATACGCAGCTCGCCGGTTTCCCCCTGATGCAGGCGTGCGGCACGTGCGGCAGAGGCATCAACCTGACTGAGAATTTGCCGGGCATCGCTGAGAAACTGCTGCCCCGCCGCGGTGAGGTTAACGCTACGATTAGTGCGCGCCAGCAGTCGGGCACCGATTTGCTCTTCGAGGATTTGAATTTGCTGGCTAAGCGGCGGCTGGGAGATCCGCAGCCGGGCAGCCGCCCGGCCAAAATGCAGCTCTTCGGCGACGGCGACAAAATAGCGAAGATGGCGCAGCTCAATATTCATATGTTTAAAGTATCATTTGAGATTATTAATATATTAGACAGAACAT
This sequence comes from Cedecea sp. P7760, assembly GCF_013386425.1. NCBI lineage: Bacteria > Pseudomonadati > Pseudomonadota > Gammaproteobacteria > Enterobacterales > Enterobacteriaceae > Cedecea > Cedecea sp. P7760. The sequence continues at coordinate 16,873 of NZ_JACARU010000065.1, forward strand.
TTACACTTTTCTACTCTGTAAAGAATAAGTTAACGCCCGCGTAAGGATTTATCTTGAGTCGTACAACTACCGTCAGCACCGCCCCGACAGAGGATGCCGACGAAAGCCCTGCTTCCCACTCTGTCAGCTATATCAAACGAGGTACTCCCCAGTTTATGCGCGTCACGCTGGCGCTGTTTTCCGCCGGCCTTGCTACCTTCGCCCTGCTTTATTGCGTGCAGCCTATTTTGCCGGTGCTATCCCATGAGTTTGGCGTCAGCCCGGCGAGCAGCAGTATCTCGCTCTCGGTCTCTACCGCCATGCTGGCCATTGGCCTGCTGTTTACCGGCCCACTTTCGGACGCCATCGGCCGTAAACAGGTGATGGTGACCGCGCTGCTGCTGGCCTCCTGCTGTACCCTGCTGTCGACGCTGATGACCAGCTGGCACGGCATTCTTATTATGCGCGCCCTTATCGGCCTCTCTTTAAGCGGCGTTGCGGCAGTCGGCATGACCTACCTTAGCGAGGAGATGCACCCCAGCGTGGTGGCCTTCTCGATGGGCTTATACATTAGCGGGAACTCCATCGGCGGTATGAGCGGCCGCCTTATCACCGGCGTCCTGACCGACTTCTTTACCTGGCGCGTGGCGGTGGCGGCTATCGGCTGTTTTGCCCTCGCCTCGGCGCTGATGTTCTGGAAAATATTGCCCCAGTCCCGGCATTTCCGCGCATCCAGCCTGCGGCCAAAAACGCTGTTTATTAACTTCCGCCTGCACTGGCGTGATGAAGGGCTGCCGCTGCTGTTTGCCGAGGGCTTCCTGCTGATGGGGGCGTTTGTCACGCTGTTTAACTACATTGGCTACCGGATGATGGAAGCGCCGTGGTTCCTCAGCCAGGCCATTGTGGGCCTGCTCTCCGTGGCCTACCTCACCGGCACCTGGAGCTCGCCAAAAGCGGGCGCCATGACCGCGAAATATGGCCGTGGCCCGGTGCTGATTGGCTTCACCGCCATTATGTTTCTTGGCCTGACGCTGACCGTCTTCTCCTCGCTGATCGTCATTTTTGCCGGGATGCTGCTGTTCTCTGCGGGATTTTTTGCCGCCCACTCGGTTGCCAGCAGCTGGATTGGCCCACGCGCCCGGCGGGCAAAAGGCCAGGCCTCCTCGCTTTATCTGTTTAGCTATTATCTTGGCTCCAGCCTCGCGGGCACCCTCGGCGGCGTGTTCTGGCACCAGTTTGGCTGGAACGGCGTAGCGGCATTTATCGGCTCGCTGCTGCTGGTGGCTTTGCTGGTCGCCACGCGTTTGCACCACAAGGCACACTAACCTGCTGCCGCTCTCGTGTTCAGGTAAGCTTAATGCTATTTTCTTTGGCGTTAACAACCTGTTCACGAGGCCATATGGAAAAGCAAAACTATAATCACCTGACCCGAACCTTCCAGCGTCTGTCCCGTTTTGATCACCTGTCTGCCATTGCAGGCTGGGATATGTCCACCATGATGCCGGCCAACGGCAGTCAGGCTCGCGGCGAGGCCCTCGCTGAACTTAGCGTGCTTAAGCACCAGATCCTGACCGACAAGAAAATTGCCACCCTGCTACAGGCCGCCGCTCAGGAAGATCTTAATGACGTTGAGCGCGCCAACCTGCGCGAAATGACCCGCCATTATCAGGAAGCCGTGCTGCTGCCTGACGCGCTGGTGGAAGAAAAGTCGCTGGTCGGCACCCGCTGTGAACACGGCTGGCGCACCCAGCGCCCGGCCAACGACTGGCAGAGTTTCTCCACGAACCTGAAAGAAGTGGTTCGCGTTAGTCGCGAAGAAGCTCGCCTGCGTGCGGAGGCCAAAGGTATTTCCCGCTACGATGCGCTGCTGGATATCTACGAGCCGGGCATGACCAGCGCCAAGCTCGACGTATTGTTTGGCGATCTGCGTGACTGGCTGCCGGACCTGCTACAGAAGGTCGTCGACAAGCAGTCCAAAGAAAAAACGCTGACCCCGCAGGGGCCTTTTGCCACCGAAACTCAACGTCAACTGGGCCTTGATACCATGGCGCTGCTGGGCTTTGACTTCAACGGCGGGCGTCTGGACGTCAGCGCGCACCCGTTCTGCGGCGGCGTGCCTGAAGACGTGCGTATCACCACGCGCTATAACGAAGAAGAGTTGTTCAGCTCGCTGTTTGGCGTGATTCACGAAACCGGCCACGCGCGCTACGAGCAAAACCTGCCGCGTGAATGGCTGGGCCAGCCGGTTTCCCTTGCCCGTTCTACCGCCATCCATGAATCGCAGAGCCTGTTCTTTGAAATGCAGCTTGGCCGCAGCGCGCCTTTCCTGAAGCTGCTTCTGCCGAAGGTTATTGAGCGTTTTGGTCCGCAGCCGGCGTTTGAGCTAAACAACTTTATCAACGTTAACCAGCAGGTTGAGCGTGGCTATATTCGCGTTGATGCTGATGAGGTGAGCTACCCGGCGCACGTTGTTCTGCGCTATGAGATTGAACGGGCGCTTATCGACGGCGATATCGAAGTCGACGACATCCCTGCGCTGTGGAATGAGAAAATGCAGTCCTGGCTCGGCCTGTCCACCGAAGGCAACTACCGCAACGGCTGCATGCAGGATATTCACTGGACTGACGGCGCTTTCGGCTACTTCCCGTCTTATACGCTCGGCGCGATGTACGCGGCCCAGCTGTTCAGCGCGGCTTCACGGGCGCTGCCAAACCTGGAGCAGGAGATAGCCGGGGGGAATTTCGGCGCATTATTTGACTGGTTAAAACAAAATATCTGGCAGCACGGCAGCCGTTTCACCACCTCACAGCTGATAACCAATGCTACCGGAGAAGACCTTAACCCATTGTATTTCCGCAAACATTTAGAGTCTCGCTACCTGTAAACCTCTCACGCCGGGTCGTCCGTACCCGGCGTTGTACATTACGTTACACGCCGATACCAATCACTCACTGAAGACTTTGATCCACAAGCCTATAGTTCATTTCAACGGCCCCGCAGTGGGGTTGACACACAAACAAATTCGAGGATGTCGAAATGAAAAAAGTATTAGCTCTGGTTGTTGCCGCTGCTATGGGTCTGTCTTCTGCTGCTTTCGCTGCTGACACTACCGCTACCGCGCCAGCTGCTGCTCCAGCAACCACCGCTGCTGCACCTGCTGCTAAAGCTCCAGCTGCAAAAGTAACTCATCATAAAAAACACAAAAAAGCTGCCGCTCAGAAAGCTCAGGCTGCTAAAAAGCACCACAAAAAAGCCGCTAAGCCAGCGACCGAGCAGAAAGCTCAGGCTGCCAAAAAGCACCACAAAAAAGCAACCAAACCAGCTGCTCAGAAAGCCCAGGCTGCTAAAAAACACCACAAAAAAGCAGTAAAACCAGCTGCTCAGAAAGCTCAGGCTGCTAAAAAACACGTGAAAAAACATCACAAAGCCGCTGCTAAACCAGCTGCACAGCCAGCAGCATAAGCCAGACGGGGTAACCCGTTAGCTTAAAGCGTTTACAAAGACACCCGGCTTGCCGGGTGTTTTCTTAGGAATAAGGCACAGCCTTTAGTACGTACTTATTTCTGGAGTGCGGATAATGTTGCGACGCTACAGTTTCGAGTTAATCCTCGCCCTGCTGATCATCTGCGGTATTATTACGCTGAGCTTTTGGCTCTGATAGCGTAGTCTGCTGTTTTCACTCCCACTTTCGGCCCGTTCCGACTATAGTTACTGCATCTATAAAAACCATAATTATTAGCCCCTTCAGAGAAAGCTATGCGCAAAAGTGTTGTGTTGTTTTTAGGAGCTTTGATCCTTTTACCTCAACTCGGTCATGCGGATGATGACGATAGCCCGGCTAACGTTAAAACGCTGTTCTTCGGTAAAGATGACCGTGTTCGCGTCACCAATCCTCAGGATGCCCCCTGGGATGCCATCGGCCAGCTGGAAACCGCCAGCGGCAATTTATGCACTGCCACCCTTATTTCGCCGCACCTGGCCTTGACCGCCGGGCACTGCCTGTTACAGCCGCCTCGTGGCAAAGCCGACAAGGCTATCGCGCTGCGCTTTATTTCCCATAAAGGGCAATGGCGCTATGAGATCCATGACATTGAAGGCCGGGTGGATAAATCACTGGGCCACCGTCTTAAGCCGGACGGCGACGGCTGGCTTGTGCCGTCTAACGCGGCGCCTTATGACTTTGGCCTGATTATTATTCGTAATCCGCCGTCAGGCATCACGCCGTTGCCGCTTTTTAACGGCGACAAAGACGCGCTGACCGAAGCGTTAAAGGCACAGGATCGCAAAGTCACGCAATCCGGCTACCCGCTGGATCACCTGGACGACCTGTATACCCATAACAACTGCCTGGTCACGGGCTGGGCACAGGCTTCCGTGCTGTCGCACCAGTGCGATACCCTGCCCGGCGACAGCGGCTCCCCGCTGCTGTTGAAAACGGACCAGGGCTGGCAGCTAATTGCGGTGCAAAGTTCAGCCCCGGCGGCAAAAGATCGTTACCGGGCAGATAACCGTGCGATTTCTGTCACCGGCTTTCGCGACAGGCTGGAAGCGCTGGCCCAGTAAGCGTTATACCTGATGCCGCTGACGCAGCGATAAAACTGCGTCCAGCGGCACCGGCTGGCTAAAGTAGTACCCCTGCAGCCGGTCACATCCCGCAAGGCACAGCAGCTTAAGCTGATATTCGTTTTCCACCCCTTCTGCCGTGACCGCCATGCCCAGCGCGCTGGCAATGCGCACCGTGCCGCTGACCAGCGCCAGCGCTTGCTCATCGCTGTCCACCAGCCCGGCCAGGGATTTGTCTATTTTGATGGTGTCGAAATTAAAGCGGCGCAGATAGCCAATGCTCGAATAGCCGTTGCCGAAGTCGTCGAGCGCCACCGCCATCCCCTGAGATTTAAGATTACGGATGGCCGCCAGCGCACGTTCCGGGTTTTCCAGCACGTAGCCTTCGGTGACCTCAAGCTCCAGCCGCTGCGCCGAAAACTGCGTATCCTGCAATACCCGGGCAACCTTATCTTCAAACTCCGGATCGCGGAACTGCGCCGGAGAGATGTTCACCGACAGCCGTAAATCCTCATAAGGTTCTAAATCCCGGCACGCGCGACGAAGCACAAACTGCCCCAGGGCGTAAATCAGGCCGCTGGTTTCGGCCACGGTGATAAACTCATCCGGGAACAGTTCGCCTTCCGGGCGACGTGGCCAGCGCACCAGCGCTTCAACGCCGGTCATCACCTGGCTACGCGCATCAATAATGGGTTGATACCAGACCTCAAACTCATCCCGCGCAAGGCCCGCACGGATATCATTTTCGATAATCAACCGACGTTCGCGCACGTTGTTTAGCGCCGCATCATAGTAGGTGGTGCGCCCTTTACCGGTAATTTTAGAATGGTACATGGCGATATCGGCGCGACGGAAAAGCTCAGAGCTGCTGCAGTCCACCAGCGACCCGGAAGCAATACCGATGCTGGCGCTGATGTGGATGGTGCTTTCCCCCACGGGGATCGGCTGGCTAAGATAATCCAGCACCGACCCGGCAAAGGCCGAAGAGTGTTCCCCGGCGTGCTCTCCGCCGAGCATCATGGCAAATTCATCTCCACCCATACGAACCAGCATGCCGTTTTCCGGTACCCTGTCGCGAAGCTCATGAGCAATGGTGACGATAAGCTTGTCACCAATGTCGTGCCCGTAGATATCGTTCACGTCCTTAAAGCCGTCGAGATCGATAAACACCACGCTTTTCTCATCGGTATCACCGCGCTTACTGATGGTTTCCAGCCGCTCGATCAACGCCCGGCGGTTAGGCAAATGGCTGAGCCAGTCGGTCAGCGCGATAGTTCTGGCCTGCTTTTCGCCACGAGCAAGCTTGTACAACCCCAGGCTGCTGATGGCGATAAATAGCAGAATCAATACTGCTGCAAGCACGGCAATGCGCATAATGTCGGCCGACGCCGCTTGTGCCGCCTCCGCGCCCGGCAGCCTTGGCCGCCAGCTCAGGTAGCCCAGCGTCTCGCCTGACGTACTGTTTAACGGTACGCTGGCCGACGTCGACGGGCCGGGCATTAAGCGCAGATTTTCAATCTGAAACGTGTTACCCAGCTCTTTAAGCATGCCGCTATTAATCTGGCGGCCAATCACCAGATAACGCCGCGTGGCGTCGCGCACCTGAAGCCGTCCCAGCATCGGGCGAATCAGGCCAATGCCGATAAACGACACGCCGTATTCTGTCTGGGTGATACCGGCGAAAATCTTTTTATCGTCCCTCAGCGTTTGAGCATTCTGATGAACCAGAGCTTCAAAACCCTTACCCAGCTGGCTGATATCCCGCCCCGCCACTCGCTGGCCGCGAAAAGAACCCCAGAGGATGTTGAAGCTCTCATCCAGGACGTAAACGCCGTCATAAAGGTTATTGATTTTGTAGCCCGCGCCCCAGGTGTTATACAGCCAGTTCACGTCCAGTACCGGGCGATAAACCTGATTCACGGCGTCATCCCAGACGGCGTTGTCTATCACCAACGCCCACACGCGGTTTACCGAGGTCTGAATTGCCCCCTGCACCGACAGCGCGCTGCGGTGTTCATCTATCTCATTGGTTTTGCTGCTGATAAGGTGAAGTGACAGGTAGAGTAGCGCGAGGGTAGAAACGATCAGCCCGATCCCTGCCATAAAAACCATGGCAAACAGGGTTCCGGCAACGGGCGTACTTTTCCAGCTAAGAGGATTACGCAATTTCATCTCTCTTCTCAGTGAAATAATATGGAGATTTCCGGCTTTTTAATTTAGAGAATTTCTATTGCCGTTAAATAAGCGTAATACACCTTGAGGAAAGCGCTGCCCGATAATTAACGGGCAGCGTGATAGATCAGGCAATTTTGATAATAATCATCCCGACCAGCAGTAAAGCAAGGCCAACCCAACCTTTGCGGTTGAGGCGCTGGCCGAAGAGGATCCAGCCCGCCGCCACGGTCGCGGCAATACCAAAGCCGCCCCACAGCGCGTAAGCCACGGATAATTCGATGCCTTTAACCGCCTGTGCCAGGGCACTGAATGCTGCCAGAACCGCCAGCAGAGACAGGACGCCGTACAGCGGGCGACGGAAACCGTCCGAATGTTTTAATAATATATTGGCGGCGATTTCCAGAACGATTGCCAGCAGCAGCCACAGAGCGTGAACCCACTCAAACGACGGCATGATGATCCCCCTTCTCTGACGTCACCGGACGAGATTTTTTCGCTCGCGTACCCGATTTAATCAGCGCAATACCGACAACCAGCGTGGTCAGGCCGAGTATTTTCAGCGGAGAAATGGACTCATCAAACAGCAGAACGCTGAATAAGGTAATAAACAGAATACCAATCCCTTCCCACATGGCATAGGCCACGCCAAGGGCGATTTTTTTCACCGAAAACGACAGTAAAATATAAGAAAGCGCGATCATGACCAGCATGAAAATATAACCTGTGTTATTTTCGCTGACGCTTGACCATTTCATGGATAAGGTGCCGGTAATTTCGGCGACGATAGCTAATCCCAGTAAAATCCAGTAAATCATGATTTCTCTCCTGACAGAGAAAATAGTGCTGCACAAAGCCTGCAAGACACGTCAAACGACGAGCAAGGGCAAATTAAAAAACCAGAAAAATTGTCAGAAGAAAGGGACTAAAGCGCGTTGCGCCAGTGCTGCTCACCAGAGAGTGAAGAAGTAGAAGTGATAAAAATAGAATGCTGATTTAATGAAGTGCTGAACATATTGTCCATAATATTTCCAACTTATCCGCGTTGTTGCTTCTCGTCAGTTGCGGATAGAAAATTGTCCTCGGTAGTTAAACACGCCGATTTTATACCATAATTCGGTATGTTAGCGCCTGACATTTACACTCCTTTACGCTGCGCATCGCCCATGCCGTAATGTATTAAACTGTTTTCAACGGTTAAAATAGCGTAATTAATGGATGAACTTTTTACTGGCGGTGTATTATTTTTTTTGCCCCGTCACACTGGAGAATCAGCAACAATGGCAAAACCGATCATTACTCTCAAGGCGTTGAAGGCCGTGATTATGCTGGGCATGCTGGTCATTATTCTGGTGGGAATAAAAGCCGCAGCGGATATCATCGTGCCTTTTATTCTGGCACTGTTTATTGCCGTTATTCTTAACCCGCTGATTCGTCGCCTCGAACGACTGCGGGTGCCACGCGTACTGGCAATTAGCCTCGTTATCGTGGTGATTATTCTGAGCATGGTACTGCTGCTGGCCTATCTTGGCACCTCGCTTAACGAGCTGGCGAGAACCCTGCCGCAATATCGTTCTTCGCTGGTGGTGCCGTTAAAGACGATTGAGCCCTGGTTGCAGCGCGTGGGGATCTCAGTTTCCGTCGACGAATTAATGAAGTATGTCGATCCTAACGCCCTGATGACGCTGGTGACCAGCCTGCTGACCCAGCTTTCCAACGCGATGTCTTCCATCTTCCTGCTGCTGCTCACCGTGGTGTTTATGCTGATTGAAGTCCCTCAACTGCCGCGCAAACTGCAGCAGCTGATGTCTCGCCCCGAAGAAGGGATGGGCGCCATTCAGCGAGCGCTGGACAGCGTCAGCCATTATTTGGTGCTGAAAACGGCGATCAGCATCGTAACCGGGCTGGTGGTCTGGGGCATGCTCGCCGCGCTCGACGTTCGTTTTGCCTTTATCTGGGGTCTGCTGGCCTTTGCGCTGAACTACATTCCAAACATCGGCTCAGTGCTGGCCGCTATCCCGCCCGTGGTGCAGGTCCTGGTATTTAGCGGACTGTATGAAACCCTGATCGTCGTGGCGGGTTATCTGCTGATTAACCTGGTGTTCGGCAACATTCTCGAGCCGCGAATGATGGGCCGCGGGCTCGGGCTGTCGACGCTGGTGGTGTTTCTGTCGTTAATCTTCTGGGGCTGGCTGCTCGGCCCGGTGGGAATGCTGCTTTCCGTTCCGCTGACCATTGCGGTGAAAATTGCGCTTGAGCAAACGGAAGGCGGCAAGAGTATTGCGGTGCTGCTGAGTGATATGAGTAAGTCTTGAAGGTTGTGACCCTCACCCCGGCCCTCTCCCAAAGGGAGAGGGGGAAAACAGACGATGGGGAACATTGTTTGTTCCCTCTCCCAGAGGGAGAGGGGGAAAACAGCCAACGTGAAACATTGTTTATTCCCTCTCCCTCTGGGAGAGGGTTAGGGTGAGGGTAAAAACTACTCCGGATCTAACTCAAAACGCTCCGCAATATACCCCAGCGCCTGAGACACCCCATCCGCACTGATGGTATGCACCACGCCCGGCTCAAACAGCGTTTCGACCTCTGCCCCGGCCTCCGTCAGCGCAGCGGCCGCCGCTTCACTTTCAGACCACGGAATAACCTGGTCGGCCATACCGTGAATCAGCAACGCCGATGCATCTGCCGCGACTTGATACGGTTTTGGCGACGCCAGACGTCCTGAAAATGCTACCACGCCCGCCAGTGGGAACCGGGAAGTGGCCAGCACATCCAGAGCCATGATAGAACCTTGCGAAAAACCGAGCAGGATGACCTGATCTTTACCCGGCGTCACATCATGTTGTTCAAAAATCGCCTGCAGCTTAGCGTCAAACGCGGCGCGGGCGTCAACCACTCGCTGCGGCCGGTTCTGCTCGGTAACGTCCGCAAGGCTGAACCACTGCCAGGCATCGCCGCCGCCGTCAAACGGCTCGCTGCCGTTCGGTGAGGCGAATAATACTTCCGGCATCACCTGCTGAACGAAGAGCCCCAGCCCTTCCAGATCCGCCCCTGAACTTCCTACGCCGTGCAACATAACGATCAGTTTTTTCATGTCCCTGCCTTCTGCTAAAACCGGTATTGACTGCTTCTCAGGCGCTTACCTTATCCTGGTCACACCCCACGGAACAAGTAAACCGCAGCTAACCGGGTGCCAGAACCGCACTTGCCTTTGAGCAACTGCTCAAGTATATTTCGCGCTTGAGCAACCGCTCAAATTTGTTCTTTTTAGAGGCATTAACCATGCGCTTCACTAATCGCTGGCTGATTCTGGCGATCCTGACCAGCACCCTGTTTCTTATCATTATTGATATGACGGTGCTCTATACCGCGCTGCCGCGCCTCACCCAGGCTTTAAACGCAACCGCGTCAGAAAAGCTGTGGATCATTAACGCCTATCCGCTTGTGGCGGCGGGCCTCCTGCCGGGCGCGGGAATGCTGAGCGATCGTCTCGGCCACAAACTGATGTTTATGTCCGGGCTGCCGGTTTTCGGCATAGCTTCGCTTTGCGCGGCTTATTCGCCCACGGCCGAGCTGCTGATCGCTTCACGCGTATTTCTGGCTATTGGCGCAACCATGATGATGCCCGCCACGCTTGCCATCGTGCGTCAGGTCTTTACCAACGAACGCGAGCGCGCGCTGGCTATCGGCATCTGGTCTGCCGTCGCCTCGGCGGCTGCCGCGCTTGGCCCGGTTATCGGCGGCGTGCTGCTGGAATACTTCTGGTGGGGCTCGGTCTTCCTCATCAACGTGCCGGTCGTGTTGCTGGTTATCGTCTTTGCCTGGTTCCTGATCCCACGTGACGCCGGGAACGCGAGCCGCCCGTGCGATTTCACCGCTTCGCTGCTGATTATGCTTGGCCTGGTGGGCGTAATTTATGCCCTGAAGGAACTCAGCAAAATGGACGCCTCGCTGCTTATCGCGGTGGGTTCCCTGCTGGCTGGCGTGGTATTTTTAACGCTGTTTGTTCGCCGCCAGCAGCGTTCGGCGCAGCCGATGATCGACTTCTCTCTGTTCCGTAACCGCATGTTTGCCAGCGGCATTAGCGTGGCGATTATCACCATGATCGCGTTAACGGGCATTGAGCTGGTGCTGACCCAGCGCCTGCAGCTCGTTCTGGGCCTGACGCCGCTTTTAGCGGGACTGTCAATTTTACCCATCCCGATTGGCTCCGCCCTTGCCTCACCGCTGGCGGGCGTCATGCTGCCGCGCTGGGGAGGTGCAAAATTAATGGTCTTTGGCCTGCTGGTCACGACGATTGGCATGAGCGGCATGGCTTTGCTGGCCGATTACAGCCTGACGCCGCAGCTCGGCGCGCTGTTTGTCATCGGGCTTGGGCTTGGCGTGGCGTTTACCGCCGCTTCGACCTCAATCATGCTCAACGCGCCGGAAGAGAAAGCCGGCATGGTCGCCGCGATTGAAGACGTGTCCTGGGAAATGGGCGGCGTGCTCGGCGTCACCCTGCTGGGCGGCCTGATGACCGCGGTCTACAGCGCAAGCCTGGTGCTGCCGGAAGGGTTAGTCGCCGGGAACAGCGCCTACGACAGCCTCGATGAAGCATTGCATCTTGCAGGCTCAATGAGCACGGCGAGCGCCCAAATGCTGACGGAGCTGGCGCGTATCGCGTTCAGCCAGGCCTATCTCACCGTGGTTATCTGCGCTGCGGTCCTGGTCGCGGCGAGTACCTTGGTCTTGAAATATGTGCTGCGTCAGTCAGGAAAGCAATCCAGCCAGATCGCTAAAAGCTGATAAGATGCCCCGCTAGCGTTCAGATAACCGTGGATACGTCATGAAAGAAGCACCGGACACGCTGAGAAGCAAAATCCTGAGCGGGGCCATTGAGCTGTTCATTGAGAAAGGCATCGAGAAAGTCACCACCCGCGAACTCACCGAGCGGGTGGGCATCTCGCGCAGCCATATCTATCACTACTTTCGCGACTGGCAAACGCTGTGCATCGAGGCGATGACCGAGTTTTTAATGGCCGACCTGCACAGGTTTACCGCTGAGACCGACTCGCTTTCCCCAGCAGATAAACTGCAGCGGCTGATCCACACCTATCTTCCTCATGCTCCGGACGCGGTCTGGCAGCTCTACGGCACACTCTGGCACCAGGCGGCACACAGTACCCTCTGGGCCGAACTGGCGCTGGTGATGACGCAGAAATGGGAAAAAGTGCTGGCCGATATCGTCGATGACGGTATTGCCGCCGGGGTGTTTAAAGCGGTGGATGCGGCAAGAATTACGCGCCAGTTTAGCGCCCTGCTAAACGGCTATGCCGACAAACTGCTGGTCGCCTCAGCGCCCGCCGACAGGCAGCTGGCGCTGGACGATATTGACGATTTTATCCGCCTGCTGCTTCGCGCGGGCTAAATCGCTATCCTGCGGCTTATCTCTACCACCCGATCGCCTGGCAGACGATAATAATGCGTCACGTGCGTGGCGTTTCTCACCATAAAGGCAAAGCACTTCCGCTGCCAGCTCGCCATGCCCTGCCCGTCCTCACGGGCAACAATGGTTTCGTGCCCAAGGTAATACGTTACGTCCTCAACGCTAAAGTCGCAGGCCATTTCCCCTAACCTCGACATCAGCTCCGGAATGTCCGGGCGCTCCATAAAACCGTACTGGGCGATGCCGCGCCAGTAGCCCGCCGCCTGTTCCACGATTACAAGCCTTTCACCCGCCGGCACGCGCGGCACGTTCATGATTGAAATCGTCAGCGACAGCACCTGCTGCTGTAGCGCGTGGTTGCGGGCCACGTGCCAGCGCATCACCGGGGGAATGCCGTTACGGGTTTTGGTCAGGAACACCGCCGAGCCCTGCACGCGCGGCACCTTACGCTCTTTTAGTGCGGCAAAGAACGTGTTCACGTCGATAACTTTTTCGTTCACCGCGTTGGACGCCGCTGCCGCGCCACGGTGCCAGACCAGCATCGTCGTGCAGACCACCGCCGCCAGCAGCAGCGGAATATAACCGCCTTCCAGGACTTTGATCAGGTTCGCTATCAGGAAGCAGGTATCGACAATTAAAAAGCCCCCCGCCACCAGCGCGCTGGTCAGCCGCCGCCACTGCCAGATATGGCGCATCGCGACATACAGCAGCCCGGAGGTCATCAGCATGGTGAGGGAAACGGCAATCCCGTAGGCAGCCGCCAGATTTTCAGAGGACTTAAAGAACACCGTCAGGAACAGCGTAACGCCCATCAAAAGCCAGTTGATTGTGCCGATATAAATTTGCCCGTAGCTCTCCGCTGCCGTCTGGCGAATACGCAGGCGCGGCAGCCAGCCCAGCTGTATTGCCTGCCGGGTCATCGAAAATGCCCCGGTGATAATCGCCTGGCTGGCAATAATCGTGGCCAGCGTGGCCAGAATCACCAGCGGGATCAGCAACACAGGTGGGCAAAGGCGGAAGAAGATATTCTGGGTGATATCGGCCCCGGAAAGGATCAGCGCCGACTGCCCGGCATAGTTGAGCAGCAGGCTCGGAAACACCACGCCGTACCACGCCAGCCAGATAGGCTTTTTGCCAAAATGCCCCATGTCGGCATACAGCGCCTCCGCCCCGGTAACGCACAGAAACACGCCGCCCAGCACCATAAAGCTGACAAAACCATTGGAGACGAGAAACTGCAGGCCGTACCACGGATTGATAGCCAGCAGCACGGCAGGATGCTGCGCGATGCCCCAAATCCCCAGCCCGGCGATAGAAATAAACCACAGCGCCATAATCGGCCCGAAGACTTTGCCGATCTTCGCCGTCCCGAAAGGCTGTACGGCAAACAGCAGCACCAGAATGGTCACCGCAATCGGCAGCACCCAGGTTTCTGCCTCCGGCAGGATCATGTTCAGCCCTTCGATTGCGGAGAGCACCGAAATCGCCGGCGTAATCGCCCCGTCGCCATAAATCAGCGCCGCCCCTAACAAAGCCGCCAACACCACCCAGCGTGAGCCTTTATCTCGAGCCACCAGCAGCGACATCAGCGCCATGATCCCGCCCTCGCCGTGGTTGTCGATGCGCATGGCGAACATCGCATACTTCACCGAGGTAATAAGGATAAGCGTCCAGATAATCAGCGACAGCAGCCCCAATATCACCGACGGGGTTGGGTTGTTCCCGGAAAGCAGCAGTACCGTTTTCAGGGTATAAAGCGGGCTGGTGCCGATATCGCCGAACACCACGCCGAGCGCGCTCCCGGCGAGAATAAACTGATGCGGCGCTGTCCCGGAGGCTTCCGCGCCGGCCGTCTGCGGCTGGTTTGTCATGCACAATCCTTTCGGTGATTTTTCTGGCAGTTGCCATGACAAAGTATAGAGGTGGATAAAAAACTTCAGATAAACAGCGGCAAATAAAAAAGGCCCAACGGTTCCCCGCCAGGCCAAAAGGTACTCCACATTAAAACTCTTTTTAATTAAAGACCATCCCGCCGTCGATAAGCAGCGACTGGCCGGTCATATAGTTGGAGTCGGCGCTGGCCAGGTAAGACACGCAGGCGGCGACGTCTTCTGGTTCAGACAGACGGCCCAGGGTGATGCGTTTTGCGAACTCGGCGGTGCCGTAGCCCAGCGGTTTGCCTGCAGCTTCGGAGACCTGGCGGTCGATTTCAGCCCACATCGGGGTTTTAACGATCCCCGGGCAGTAGCCGTTAACGGTAATACCGAGCGGAGCCAGGTCACGGGCGGCGGTTTGGGTCAGGCCGCGAACGGCAAATTTGCTGGAGCTGTAAACGGCCAGTTCCGGGTTGCCCACGTGCCCTGCCTGGGAACAGGCGTTAATGATTTTCCCGCCGTGGCCTTCCGCTTTGAAGGCCTTAACCGCCGCCTGAATGCCCCAAATCACGCCCTTCACGTTGATGTTGTAAACCTTGTCGACGATTTCCGGGGTAATGTCTTCGATCGGCGTAGAAGGCGCCACGCCCGCGTTATTCACGATAACGTCAAACCCACCCAGTCCTTTACGGGCAGCTTCAACGGCGGCAAACACCTGGTCGCGGTCGGAAACGTCTGCGGTCACTTCCAGCGCGCGGCCACCGTTGCGGTTAATTTCGTCCGCCACTTCTTTGGCTGTTTTCGCGTTAAAGTCAGCCACGGCGACGGCAAAACCGTCTTTGGCCAGACGCAGCGCGATAGCTTTACCGATCCCCTGACCGGCACCGGTAACCAATGCTACTTTTTTCATCACAATATCCTTCTGTCATTTAAAGAATTTGGCTGAGATGCAGCTGACTCATCAGCAGATGGTTGTCGCTGTAATCAACCGGAATCGCTACCACCGCCGGGCCGTTAACGTCCATTGCGGCGCGTAAAGTCGGCTCCAGCGCCTCGGCGCTTTCCACCGCAAAGCCTCGTGCGCCAAAGGCGTCCGCGTAAGCTTTGAAATCCACCGGCCCGAAGTTAACGCCCGACAGGCGCTGGTATTTTTTCTCTTCCTGAATCGCCACCATGTTGTAGGCGTTGTCCACCCAGATGATGTGCAGCACGTTTGCCCCCAGGCGCACCGCCGTTTCAAGCTCCATGCTGGACTGCAGGAAACCGCCGTCGCCGGAAACCGAAACCACCTTGCGGCCGGGGTTCACCAGCCAGGCACCGATGGCCCACGGCAGCGCCACGCCCATGGTTTGCTGGCCGTTAGAAATCATTAACTGACGGGCACGGAAGCTATACAGGTAACGGGCGATCCAGATATGGAAGCTGCCCATGTCGACGGTTAAGGTCACGTCGTCGTTCACGATGTCCTGCATCGCACGCACGATACGCAGAGGGTGCAGCGCAAACTGGTTTAGCTGTGCGCCACGGCGGCTCAACAGCTCGCGCTGATGCTGCCTGTCGACAAGAATTTCGGACGCCCGCGGGCTAAGAATCAGCGGTTTATCGATGCGAGCGGTGAGTTTGTCCAGCGTGCTGGCAATATCGCCCACCAGCTCAACGTCCGGCACGTAATTACGTTCTTCATAGGCGGGCAACACGTCGATATGCACCAGCGTGGCATCGCCGGTATTCCACATCGCCGGCTCATATTCTACCGGGCTATAGCCGATACAAATCACCAGGTCGGCAAGCTGCAGCAGTCGGTCACCGGCCTGATTGTTAAACAGCCCTACACGCCCGGCGAAGCGAGCAAAGTGCTGCTGATTCACCGCGCCAGCGGCCTGGTAGGTGCTGGTCACCGGGATATGGCTTTTTTCCAGCAGATGGAACAGCGCGGCGCTGTTTTCGTCCTGGCTTGCCATCAGGCCCAGCAGGAAAATCGGGTTTTTAGCGCCAGCGATAAGCTTCGCAACTTCTGCAATGCCGGCATCAGGCGCGGCACCGGCTTTAACTGAGCCGTTAGCAGGCAGGATATTGCCGGTTGCCGGGCCGTCGCTGATGTCCTGCGGCAGGCTGACAAAGGCGCTGCCGGGGCGACCGTGCTCGGCGGCGCGGAAAGCATTCGACACCACCTCAGCAATCGCATCCGAAGAAGAAACCTCTACCGAATATTTGGTGACCGGGCTGAACATCGCCACCGTGTCCATGCTTTGATGCACCAGCTTGGCTTTATCCGAACGTTTCACCGCCCCACCCAGCGCCACAACCGGGTCGCCTTCGCTGTTGGCGGTCGCCATGCCGGTAATCAGGTTTGAACAGCCAGGGCCGGACGTCACCAGCGCAACGCCCGCTTTTCCGGTGATGCGCCCAACCGCCGCGGCCATAAAGGCGGCGTTGGCCTCATGGCGCACCGGAATAAGCTCAATCGGCGAATCATTCAGTGAGTCAAAAACCTTATCAATCTTCGCCCCGGGGATCCCAAAGACGTGCTTCACGCCCTGCGCTTCCAACTGGCCGACCACCATGTCTGCGCCATGCGCCCACTGACGCAAAGGTTTTTTATTATTCATTGCTCACATCTCCTTCAGGGAACGCTAGTTTTCGACCGCACGAATCGCGGCGTCGAGATTTTCGGGGTGCAGGTTGGCGTTAAGAAATGCCTTGTCTGCGGGGAGGTCGATCATCAGTTTGTGGATCTCGCCGAAGGTCAGCACGCCATGCTCCAGCTGATAATCGAGCAGATGCCCGCCGCCCTGGCGGTCATCGGTAATAAAGTGTTCGTGATAGCCCGCGACGTTAATGCCCTGCATATGCTGCGGCGTGCGGAACCCTACCAGGACGCCTTCCCGACCGTTAAAACGGAACACCGGCTGGTCGTCCAGCACGTCCGTCATGGCGCGATAAGGTGGCTTCTGGCGAGGAACCGTGCGGGTGTGGGCATGGCGGAAGTGACCGTCGATGCGCAGCGCACAAAACAGGTTATCGGAAGGGATTTTTGCATCGATAATCTCGTGCAGCTTCTGGCGGCTGGTGGTGCTGTCAATCTGCAGGCGGTGCTGCGGCTTAAACCAGGTCATCACCGCAAACGGCGTTTTCTGCTGCGGGCTGGCCGCCCTGGCGCTGCCGTCTGAACGTAGCTGGTAAACCTGACTATTAAAGGCGATCATCTCGCCGTCCAGCTCGTTAAACGTCCCCAGGCCAAAGTCACCGCGCTTCAGCAGGTCGGCCATGGTGGTTTCTCCTTCATAGACGCCGCTCAGCAGAGCGCTCATCAATGAAGTCTGATATATCATATTTTCTTTATTGGCTTTGCCGAAGGTCTCGACCATTTCCAATAGACTTTCTTCACAGGAACATAGAGTTAGATCGCTCATGGCGCCCGCCCTCTCTTGCTAAAGGTTAAGAAACATTAATTAAATGTTGACGTGATCAAGCTCACAGTTCCAATATAAAAGCCCTTCTGGTTTGAGACGTTTTTGATATGGAACTTCGCTATCTCCGCTACTTCGTCGCCGTCGCGCAGACGCACAACTTCACCCGAGCCGCCGAATTATTGGGTATTTCCCAGCCTCCACTTAGCCAGCAAATTCAAAGACTTGAACGTGAAGTAGGCACCCCACTGCTGCATCGCCTAACGCGCGGCGTTGAGCTGACCGATGCCGGAGAAGCGTTTTACCAGGATGCCTGCCAGATTCTGGCCCACAGCGATGCGGCGCTAGAAAAAGCGCGCGGTATTGCACGCGGCATTAACGGCAAGCTGTCGCTGGGTATCGCCAGCTCTAACGCTTTTCATCCGAAGATCTTTTCCCTGCTGCGCCAGTTTCAGGCGCATTACCCTGCCATTGAGCTGCGCCAGCGGGAAACCAATATGGCCGGGTTAATGCAGGAACTGGATGAAGGGTTGCTGGACGTGGCGTTTGTGCGCCTGCCCTGTGAAAGCAGCAAAAGATTCAATCTCAAGCCGATCGCCGAAGAGCCGATGACGATCGCCCTGCATAAAGATCATCCGCTGTCCGGGGAGAGCGAACTCGCGCTACAGGCGCTGGTTGATGTTCCACCGATACTTTTCCCTCAGGAAGTCGCCCCGGGGCTTTATGAATTGATGTACAACGCCTGCCTGCGGGCCGGCATTAACCTGAAGAACGCTCGCCAGGCTTCACAAATCTCCTCCTCTCTGAGCATGGTGGCCGCAGGCTTCGGCTTTGCTTTAGTGCCACAGTCCATGACCTGTATCAGCAGCCCGAACGTGACTTTTCATGCGATTCGCGGTGACCAGGTGAAAACGGACGTCGCCCTCGCCTGGCGGCAGTTTGAACGCTCGCCGTCGGTGAAACGCTTTATACAGCTGTTCGGCCACTAGCGGGTATGACGCTGCTGTTCCTGCCCGCAATGTATGCCATTTGGTTCAAAATTCGCCCGAAAAAGGCCAAAAGCTAACCTATTCCCTCGGCCCGTTGAACCTCTCTGCGGGCCATATTCCAAATCATGAACGGCGCTCATGTTCTAATGAAATTAAATCACTTTTACTAAAACTGTGACTCAGGCATAAAAGATGCAATATTGTTAACAACACGCAAATTGTTAATGACATGCGATATGAACATTACTGACAGGTAAAACCACAGCTAACCAAAGGTTATCTGTGTGAAATCAAGCAGTAGAACAGGCCAAAAAACAGAATTAAGGTGCCGGATTACCATGACTAAAGCGTTTACTTTTACTCTTAAGAGCATTGTTTTTGATGAGAATTACAACCCATCAGGGAATACGCGCATCACAACCAATTTTGCTAACCTGGCCCGCGGCGAGAAGCGTCAGGAGAACCTGCGTAACGCTTTGATCATGATGAATAACCGCTTCAATTCGCTGGCAAGCTGGGACAACCCAACGTCCGATCGCTACGCCGTTGAACTTGAAATTGTTTCCGTTGAGCTGGATATCGAAGGCCAGGGTAAAACCTTCCCGGCGATTGAAATCCTTAAAACACATGTTCTGGATAAAAAAACTAATCAGCGCATCGAAGGTATCGTGGGGAACAACTTCTCTTCCTACGTGCGCGACTACGACTTCAGCGTTCTGCTGCCGGCGTACAACCAGGATCGCGCTGAGTTCAGCATCCCGGAGAACTACGGCGACCTGCACGGGAACCTGTTCAGACACTTCGTCAGCTCGGACACTTACAAAGAAAACTTCAACAAAGCGCCGGTGATTTGCCTGAGCGTATCCAGCAAGAACGTCTACCGTCAGACGGGTAATCGCCACCCGGTGCTCGGCATCGAATACGAGCAGGATGCGTCTTCCCTGACCGATATCTATTTCAACAAAATGGGGCTGAAGGCTCGCTACTTCATGCCGCCAAACAGCGTGGCGCCTTTCGCGTTCTACCACACGGGCGACCTGGTGAATGATTACTCGAATCTCGAGCTTATCAGCACCATCAGCACCATGGAGACGTTCCAGAAGATTTATCGCCCTGAGATTTACAACGCGAATTCCCCGGCCGGGCTGTGCTACCAGCCGAGCCTGAACCACCAGGATCATTCATTTACTCAAATTGTTTACGATCGAGAAGAACGCAGCCGGTTGGCCATCGAACAAGGGAAGTTTACTGAAGAGCACTTCATCAAACCGTACCAAACAATTTTAGAGCAGTGGTCTGCTAACTACCCTCTTTGAGACACCAAATACAAGGTCATCCGCTATGAAAAGATTATTGCCTACGTCCACCGCCGGCAGCCTGCCTAAACCGTCCTGGCTGGCTCAGCCTGAAACGCTGTGGTCGCCGTGGAAACTGCAGGATCAGGAATTAATTGAGGGTAAACAGGACGCCCTGCGCCTGTCGCTGCACGAACAACAGCTGGCCGATATCGATATCGTCAGCGACGGCGAGCAGACTCGTCAGCACTTCGTCACCACCTTCATCGAGCACCTGGACGGCGTGGATTTTGAGAAACGCGAAACCGTGCGCATTCGTAACCGCTACGATGCCAGCGTCCCGACCGTTGTTGGCGCCGTGGCTCGCCAGAAGCCGGTATTTGTGGAAGACGCGAAGTATCTTCGCAAGCTGACCAAACAGCCGATCAAGTGGGCGCTGCCTGGGCCGATGACCATGATCGACACGCTGTATGACAACCACTACAAAAGCCGTGAAAAGCTGGCCTGGGAATTCGCCAAGATCCTGAACCAGGAGGCGAAAGAGCTGGAAGCCGCCGGGGTGGACATCATTCAGTTCGATGAGCCAGCCTTCAACGTGTTCTTCGACGAAGTTAACGAGTGGGGCATTGCCACGCTGGAACGCGCCATCGAAGGCCTGAAGTGCGAAACCGCCGTGCACATCTGCTACGGCTACGGCATCAAAGCCAACACCGACTGGAAAAAGACGCTGGGCTCCGAGTGGCGTCAGTACGAAGAGGCGTTTCCAAAGCTGCAGACTTCGAACATCGATATCATCTCGCTGGAGTGCCACAACTCTCACGTGCCGATGGATCTGCTCGAACTGATCCGTGGCAAGAAAGTGATGGTTGGCGCTATCGACGTGGCAAACCACGCCATTGAGACGCCGGAAGAAGTCGCCAACACGCTGCGTAAAGCGCTGCAGTTCGTCGATGCCGAAAATCTCTACCCTTCCACCAACTGCGGCATGGCTCCGCTGCCGCGTCAGGTAGCCAGAGGCAAACTGCACGCGCTAAGCGCAGGGGCCGAGATCGTTCGCAGAGAGATTCTGGGTAAATAACCGGAAGTTTATGTTGCCAGCCTGGCGGTTGAAAAATCGCCAGGCTTTTTTCGCCCTGCCAGCGCCCTATCCCGCCAATGCCCGCCCTGGCAAGTTATTTAATGCTCCAATACGCAACCCATCAAACTATTCAGACATGTATTATTAATCTGCTAACATGCAGCATTACTCGTATAAATATATTATAAATTAGCTGAGCAAATATTTTAAATATGTTGCATTCTATATTCCACGTTTCATCTTTGAGATTTAAAAAACCAGCCCGCACTAAAATAAGATAAATATCACCCTTATTTTGTTCATGTCAGCACAAAAAATCAGCCAAAAATAATTCAACCCTACAAGACTGCTGTCAAGGCCATTAACGCTACAAATCCGCATAAAATAGCCTCTGTGTTTTATAAGGAATATATTCCCACATCAAAAATAGTGGTTTTGACAAAAAAACAGTACCACTCTAACTTTCTAACTCACTCAGCAATTCTCTCGCCTTTTAGGTTTGCTCTGCCCGCTATTTAATTAGCTGGCTTTTAATGAGGAGTAGAAATATGGCCTGGACCTTTTATCTAACAATAACGAATGCCACGGACAGGGTGCTTGAAGTCGACAGTAGTTCTATCGAATGGGGAACCTGGTACCGGAACTCCGTAGATGACCGGGGCCCCATTAGCATTGAACCTAACGCTACCGTTCAGGCCCTGGGTATCCGTGCGGCCAGGGGAACATGGACGGGGTATGAATGCCACGCGCAATGGAAAGACAAAGTACCTCCCGGGCAAAAAGGCTATGGCGCAGTTTCTCTCATGATCGATGTTCCTTTTAGCGGCTCTAACGACTCAAGCCTGGTTGCAGGCGGAGCCCTGACCACAACCGGATGGACGGATTTACCCGGCGGAGGCCATGACTTTAGTCGTTCTATAACGATCCGAGCCGGGCGAGACAAGAAATTGTTGATACTGGATGAAGGAGTAATCCCGGTGAAAGTACAAAAGACCGATGCTGTCGAGGAAGAATATCGTACCTGGCTGCTTGAGCTGGCGGCAAAAAACCCGGACGTTCGCAACTGGAGCGACGTCGAGAAAGATTTACAGGCCATTGATGATTTCAACCCGCTGCAGTACATCCCTGACGGACCTTACCTGACGAAGCGACTGCTGGCTCGCTCAGAGCCTCTGGTGGTAGAACCCGCGCTTTGGGAAGGTATTGGCGATGTGGATTACCCCACGCCCTATGCGCAAGACCTGTTTATCGACGAATATTTTGCCGTGGCAATTTACAGCGTGGGAAATAACCCGCGTACCTTTATTAACGTTCCTGCTGGCTCAACACGCAGCACCAGTGAGAAAGTTACGGTCACTTCAGCCATTAAAAATGTTCTGACCGTCAACTGGTCACTCAAGACTTCTCTTTCCGAAAAAGCCGCAGACCCTATTACAGGATCAGAAGTGGCTTCCAGTATGGATATGGAATTCGGCGTGACCAATGTGCTGGAAGTAAGCCGTGAATCCGTAACCGAAAAAATCGTAGAAGAGTCCTTCACCGCGCCGCCAGACAGCGATGTACTGATTGTTCCCTGGGTATTTAGCACAGCGGTAGTGATTTATCGCCGCACTAAAAAAGGTAACGTCAGCCTGGTCGCCGTCTCCGAATGGGCGCAAATGCAATTCTTTAAAAGCTACAGAGTACAAACCCTGTTCAAACTTGAATCTGGAGATGCGTCATGAAAACACTCGTTATGGCAGTACTCACCGCTATTCTATTCCAGGGCATGGCCCTGGCGGATACGCAAAACCCGGCATCCGGGGCTTTGCCTGCTAATGAAAAACCACCACTTGTTCAGACAGACGACGAACATAAAGCCAGCAAGGCAAATGCCGATCGTAATGAATGCTGGTCAGCCAGAAATTGTAGCGGCAAGATCCTAAATAATAAGGATGCGCATAACTGCAAAAACTCCGGGGGTAAATCCTGGCGGGGTAAAAACTCCAGCCAATGCACTAATCTTTAATTTATAGATACCGAAGAAACTATCCTGTCTTTAGATATTATGGACAGGATAGTTTTGGCGAGTGATATAGCTTCATTCATCTACTGATGAATCCAGATACCGCTCAGATTTCAAGTGCAGCAACGATCGCAGCTTCCATTTTCTCCGGAGTCGTAAGCGGTGCAAAACGCTTGAGCGGCTTCCCGTCACGCCCAATCAGGAACTTGGTGAAGTTCCACTTGATTCGTCCCCCCAACACGCCCGGCAATTCATTTTTCAGATAACGAAACACCGGATGCGCTGCGGTTCCGTTGACCTCGACTTTTGCAAACATCGGGAAGCTAACACCGTAGTTAATATGGCAGGTCCGCGCGATGTCATCGGCGTCGCCGGGTTCCTGCTTACCAAACTGATTACAGGGGAAACCAAGCACCACCAGCCCCTGCGCGGCGTACTTCTTATAGAGCGCTTCAAGGCCCGCGTATTGCGGCGTAAAGCCACACTGGCTGGCGGTGTTCACCACCAGAACCAGCTTGCCCGCATAATCAGACATGGAAATCTGTTGGCCGGTGAGGCTGGTGGCCGTCAGTTGATGAAAGGGGTTCATGTTGGAGTCCTTAGAGCTTGTCGACATTGCCACACCGTATACAGGCTCTTTTCATTCAGGCCAAACGTTGCAACATAACATCATAGGTGACGTGAATAACCTTAGCCGAATGTCCCTGTTTGTGTCTTTATTTCGGCCAGCAGCCAGCGTTCAAAATCTCTTAATGCAGAGTCGTTGATTCCCGTGTCTACCGGTTGAACTAAACAGAATTTTTTACTCAACGAGTCTGATTCCGGCCACGGCCCAACCAGCCTGCCGTTGTCGAGTTCTTGTGCAACGTACATGCGCGGCACCAGGGCAACGCCCTGCCCGGCCAATGCGGCAGCAATAGCCATTTCATGAAGATCGTACCGGGCGCCCTGCGCCAGATTATCAAGGCTTATTCCCGTTTCACGGGCATAGTGATGCCATGCGTCCGGGTTCAATCGTCGGTGAATTCTTGGTAAATCCTTCAACTGCCCCTTTCCCTCATGGCCTGTTAACAAAGCCGGGTGGCAGACCGGAACCAGTTTTTCCTCAAAGAGGAATTGCACGCGCATTCCGGCCCACGCGGCATGCTCAAAATGCACGACGGCATCAAAACCGCTTCCGCTCAGAACGAAAGGATCGGTTCTGGCGGCAATATTTAACGTGATGTCCGGATGTAAGGCGGTAAAACGGCTCAGCCGGGGGATAAGCCACCGGCTCGAAAATGTTGGCAGCGCGGCAATATCCAGGCTCCGGCTGTCCCTGGGCATCCCCATTATGTACTGAGTATCTCTTTCAATTCGCTCAAGCGTTTCGCGAACATGGCAGGCATAACGCGTGCCGACAGGGTTGAGTTTTACGCGGCTCCCTGCCCGGTCAAATAATTTGCAGTCCAGTAAAGATTCAAGGCGCGCAATCTGGCGGCTAATAGCCCCTTCTGTCAGCGAAAGCTCCTCGGCGGCTCGGGCAAAATTACCGTGCCGGGCAGCCGCCTCAAAAGCCTGCAGGGATGTGCTGCTGGGAATTTTTCTACGCATACGCCTCCAGATGGGGGACAGGCAACGAACACTTAATGACTAAATGTCACTGAATGATGAAATAATATCGATTCATTAGCGAAAATACAGCCGGTAGCATGATAAAAAATCACTGAGGCCTGTATGAAACATTTATCTTTTCCATCCTGCCAGATTGGCGATTTTCTGGTTACCGCCCTAAGTGATGGCGCTATGCCAGCGAGCCTGGATTTACTCTCTGGCATCGACATCGCTGAAGCCGAAGCCATCCAGCAGAGTGCTGGCCTCGCTGAGCCTGGCCATATTCATATCAACTGTTATCTGATTCGCGGCAAGGGGCGAACCCTTCTGGTGGATGCGGGTACTGGCGGGAGAAATAATGTGGGCGGGCAACTGAGAGCCAACCTTGCGGCTCTTAAGATCTACCCTGATGATATAGACGCTGTCTTGTTGACTCACTGCCACCCCGACCATATTGGTGGCCTGCTGGATGCTGAAGGAAACCCTGTCTATCGGCAGGCGGAACTTCATCTGCACCCGCTTGAAGCAGATTACTGGCGGGATGATGAAAAACAAAGAGGCGCTAACGAGCGGGGAAAACTTAACTTCAGGCTGGCCCGCCAAACACTAGAGGCGTACGCATCAAATCTGCATTTTTTTACCGGGGGTGAAATAACGAAGGGCATTCTCCCGGTATGGTTACCGGGCCACACGCCCGGTCACACCGGCTTTCGCATCGATGCGGACGATAAAGGCTTACTCATATGGGGCGACATCGTTCATTACCCGCAAATTCAGTCAGCGCAGCCGAACGTTTCCATTCTTTTTGATGTTGATCCGATGCAAGCCGCAGAAACAAGGAAAAATGTGCTGCAGCAATCCGCGAGGGAAAAATTGCTGATTGCTGGCATGCATCTGGACCAAACCGGGTTTGCTACCCTCGACATGGTTGATGATGGTTACCCTATTTCCTATGCTTTAGCGTCAATGGATACGCATGCTGTCCCCAGGGCCTCCCCGCAATCCGAGCCTTAAGCAGCTCGATAAACTTCTGCGCCCTTGGACTTCTTTCTGCCTGTGAGGCGCCGCTCAGCGCCACGATGTCGGCATCCGGCAGCGTATATTCCGGCAGCAGTCTCACCAGCTCGCCGCGGTGAATTTGCGGCAGCACGTCCCACTCGGAGCGCATGATGATTCCCCTGCCCGCCAGCGCCCACTCTTTTACCACCCGTCCCTCATTGCTTGCCAGCTTTGGCGAAATACGCTGCGGGCAGTCCCCTTGTGGACCGGAGAAACGCCACAGCGTGACGTCTTCGCTGTTTTCCCGCAGCGCAATACAGTCGTGATCTACAAGCTGTTCCGGCGTCAGCGGCGTACCTTTTCGGTTCAGGTATTCCGGGGAAGCGCAGATAAAGCGTTGGTTCGGCGCAAGCTTAATGCAGTGCATACTTGAGTCGCGCAGCTCACCGATGAAAATCACCAGATCCCATTTGTGCAGCGTCGCCCAGTGCGGGTCATCGGACAGCGTCAGCTCTATTTCGAGGTTTTCATGCTGCGCGGCATATTCCCCCAGCAGTGGAGCAATATAATCGTTGCCAAACCCCAGCGGAGCCAGCACGCGCAGTTTGCCTCTTACCTGCTGCCGCCTGTCGTCCAGCGTCGACTGCAGGCCAGCCAGCTCGGCAAGAATTTTCTCCGCCCGGCTTAGCAGCAGCGAGCCTTCATCGGTGAGCGATACCTGCCGCGAGGGGCGCAGAATAAGATCGACGCCAAGCTTGCGCTCCAGCCCGCGAAGCCGCTGGGTGACCGAGGGCGGCGTGACGTTCAGCGCCCTTGCGGCGGCGGCCAGCGTGCTGTGGGTGGCGATGGTGCGGAAGAAAGAGAGATCGTCGCTGCTTATCATTAACTTGAAACCTAATCATTCATTGCTTTTATATTAATTTATACCTAATCAGCCGGATGGCAACATGGCCTTTCCCACGACAGGAGACACCCTATGCCCGCTAACTGGATGACCACCCTTGATACCCCTTTTTTGCTGATCGAGAAAAGCAAATACCTGCGCAATATTGAGCGGCTTTACTCCCGCATTCACGCCTTAGGAAGCGTGGTCCGGCCGCATCTGAAAACGCTGCGCTCTATTGAGGCCGCCAGCTATCTGCTTGCACAAGGCGATTCTCCGTCCACGGTTTCGACGCTTGCCGAGGCTGAGGCATTTGCCGCCGCGGGCTACACCAATCTGCTCTACGCCGTCGGCATCGCCCCCCATAAACTTGCTCGCGTTGCGGCGCTGATGGCTAAAGGCGTGAACCTGCATATTCTGCTCGACAGCGAGCCGCAGGCCGACGCCATAGCCGCATTTGGCAAAGAGCATGGCCTCAAATTTTCGGTATTTATTGAAGTTGACTGCGACGGTCATCGCGGCGGTTTGCCGCCGCACAGCGACGAACTTTTGACGCTGGCCCGCCTAATTGAGGCAAGTGGTTCAACGCTGACCGGGCTGCTGGCTCACGCCGGGGAATCCTATAGCTGCCGCACCGACGAAGCTATTTTAGCCGCCGCCAGAGCCGAATGCGCCGCGATCAAAACCGCCGGTGACCGCCTACGAGCACACGGTTACGCCTGCCCGATATTAAGCGTTGGCGCGACGCCGACCGCCCACTTTGCGGACGATCTTTCCGGCATAACCGAAGTCAGAGCCGGGGTGTTTACCACCTTCGACCTGGTGATGAAAAACGTCGGCGTCTGCCGCCTGGAGGATATTGCGATTAGCATCGTCACCACGGTTATCGGGCACAATAAAGAAAAAGGCTGGGTATTTATCGATGCCGGATGGATGGCGCTTTCCCGTGACAGGGGTACGGCAGGCCAAAGCCAGGACTACGGCTATGGGCTGGTGTGCAGCCTGAGCGGCGATCCCTACGAAAACCTGCTGGTTACCACCACCAACCAGGAACACGGGATTATTGCCCTGCCGCCAAACGCTGCCTTTACCGTCGAGAATTTCCCCGTCGGCAGCCGGGTACGTATTCTGCCCAACCACGCGTGTGCCACCGCCGCTATGCATCTGCAATATCAGGTTTTGAGCGACGATGGTCAGGGGCACGAGGTCTGGCAGCGGATCGTCGGCTGGTAAAGTGACGGCAGGCCATTGACAATGCGATGGCCTGCGCACTTTTTAATCACACGTGGTAGGATAGAAAACATTCATTGAAAGGTTGATCATCATGTCTTTTATCGATTACGCAATGAAGCTCCTCGCCGGGGGGGCGTCAACAGCTACGGTAACCTGCCCTGTATGCGGCTTTAAATCTACGCAACCCCGTTCAAAAATTCGTTTGAAGCAGGCCATGCTTTGCCCTGGATGTAAGTCCTTATTTGTCGCGCCTCGCTGATCTTCAGGCTCGTTTTATTACAAAATTCGTGTTCTATACTTAAAGATTGATACAGCAGCTGTAAAATCCCTGATGCCTCACGCCCATCCTGAGAGAACGTTTCTGAACTGATTTCGCAACTGCTCCTGCGCGTTTACGTCGCATCAGAGCAAACCTATGAAAATGAATCCTAAGGCGTGGCTTAGCCGCACCCGTGCCCAGCCACCAGCAGCCGGCCTCGTCCCGTTCCCGGCCAACGACCCTACGGTTGAATCCGAACTTTTTTCCACGCCGCAAATGGAGCGCTACGGGCAGAAGCTAGCCCGTTCACATAAGTTATCTCCTGACAGACAGCCTTACTACCTGCTTAAACGGCTTGGCGACAATGAGACAATCATTACGCAAAACTGCTATCTGCTAAATGCCGGGAAAAAAGCCAGCGTAATGCCCGCCGGAGAGTGGCTGCTGGACAATTACTATCTGATTGAGGAACAGATCCGCATCGTACGCCAGCATCTGCCGAATAACTTTGGTAAAGGGCTACCGGCGCTGGCTCCGCCGCATCATTGCCCGCGTATTTATGATATCGCGGCCGAAGCCATTGCCCACGGAGATGGGCGCTGGGACACAGCCAGCCTGACCGGCTATATCACCGCCTACCAGCAGGAAACGCCTCTTACGCTTGGAGAGATCTGGGCGTTACCCGGCATGCTTAGGCTGGCCTTAATTGAGAACCTCCGCCGGGTAAGTATCGATGTGGTAAAAGCTCAGCAGGAACGCGACCTGGCCGACAGTTGGGTAAGCAAAATCTTCGAGTGTGCAGAGAATGCTCCTGCGGACGTGATCATGGTTGTTGCCGACATGGCGCGTTCCCAGCCGCCGCTGAGCAGCGCCTTTGTCGCCGAGCTGGTACGTCGCCTGCAGGGACACGGCAATATGCTGGCGCTGCCCCTGAGCTGGATTGAGCAACGACTTGCCGCACAAGGTGTCACTCCCGATATTTTGATCCATAACTTTAATCAGCAGCTTGCCGCCAGTCAGCTCTCTGTCAGCAACAGTATTGCCGGTTTGCGTTTACTCAGCGAAACCAACTGGGAGGATTTTGCCGAGACCATGAGCATCGTGGAACAGACCCTGCGCCAGGATCCCGCCGCTATCTATCCCCTGATGCATTTTGATACCCGCGACAATTATCGCCATGTGGTTGAGATCCTCGCCAGGGATAGCCGTTTCAGCGAACAGGAAGTCGCTCAGCTTGTACTTGACCTGTCCCGCCAGGCTTCGGCCAACATGTCAGGCCATCATATTGGCTACTATCTGGTGGGTGAAGGCCGTCAGCACCTTGAAAGACAACTGTCTGCAGATACCTCACTCCTCATCCGCCTACGGCATAGCTTCACCCAAA
Organism: Cedecea sp. P7760; assembly: GCF_013386425.1. Taxonomy (NCBI): domain Bacteria; kingdom Pseudomonadati; phylum Pseudomonadota; class Gammaproteobacteria; order Enterobacterales; family Enterobacteriaceae; genus Cedecea; species Cedecea sp. P7760. Next base: position 46,017 of record NZ_JACARU010000065.1, read on the forward strand.
TCCCTCTGCTTTCGTGGCTTGGCAGCCTGAGTTTATTGACCACCGCGGCGGTGGCCGAAATTTTGTACCAGACCTCAGAACAGGGAACAGGTTGGCTACTGATACCGCTGGCCGCACCGCTTATCATCGCGGTAAGCCAGGTAATGAGTGACCTGCTCAGTGAAATGACTACCCGCTTTCGTACGCCCCGGCCGCTACCGCGAATGGATTATTCTGCCGGGATCCCTGCGGATTCGGCGACCATGGTCGTTATTCCCTGCCTGTTGACCAGTCGGCAAGGCATCAGCAAACTCGTGACCAGCCTGGAGGTTTGCCAGATCGGTAATCCCAGCGAAAACCTCTGCTTTGCCCTGTTGACCGACTTTGCAGATTCGACGCATGAAGACTCGCCGGAAAACGCAGCCTTCCTTGAGCTTGCTCGCTCACAGATAGCGGATCTCAACCGGCGCTATCCGGCCAGCCGCCCACGCTTTTATTTGCTTCACCGGGCGCCGGAGTGGAACCCGCAGCAAAAGGTGTGGATGGGCTATGAGCGCAAACGAGGCAAGCTGGCGTTGCTGAACAGCTGGTTACGCCACCCCGATGCACAATTCTCCAGCATGGCCGGTATGCCTGCCCACCTGCTACCGGAGAGCGTCAAATATGTCATTACGCTGGACAGCGACACACTCCTGCCCCGTGACACAGCGCATAAGCTGGTCGCCACGATGAGTCACCCGCTGAACCGCCCGCAGTATGATCCTCAGCGCCAGCGGGTGGTTAAAGGCTACGGCATTTTACAACCTGGGCTGGCGGAAGAAATGCCTCGCAATGGCCAGGGGCGCTATGCCGCAATGTGCAGCAGCATACCGGGTAATAACCCTTATTCGATGATGTCATCAGATATCTACCAGGATCTGTTCGGGGAGGGTTCGTTCGTTGGCAAGGGCATTTACGACGTCGATATTTTTGTGCTAGCCACACAAAATACCTGCCCCGAAAATCTGGTACTCAGCCATGATTTACTGGAAGGCTGCTATGCCCGTTCAGGGCTGCTGAGCGAAGTGTTGCTGTATGAGCAGTATCCGAATAACTATCTGTCGGACGTCATGCGTCGTACCCGATGGATCCGCGGCGACTGGCAATTGCTGAACTGGCTGAAGCTCCATGTTAAAAAAGCGGATGGCACCCGCGATAAAAACCAATTATCCGCCCTCTCTTACTGGAAATTATTCGATAACCTGCGCCGCAGCCTGGTGGCCCCCTCGTTTCTGGCGTTGCTGTTTTGCACATTGTTATGGGTACCCAATCCTCTGTACTGGCTGGGCGTACTGGCGCTGGCGTGGCTACTGCCAACGGCTTTGGCCGTTAGCCAGGATCTGATCGCCAAGCCGGCCCAACGATCTTTAAGCCGGCACCTGCTGCAGGTCGCAGGCGGAGCACAGAGGCGGTTTTCCCGCAGCGGGCTAAGTATCGTCACGCTACCGCATGAGGCCGGGTACTCGCTGTACGCTATTGCAGTCACCCTGTGGCGGCTGGGGTTCAGCAAGCGCAATTTGAACCAATGGGCCAGTTTCAACCCGGACAATGAACCGTCAAAAATCTCCCCGATCCGCTTTTACCGTGCCATGTGGCTAAACCTGGCGAGCGGCGTGGCCTTAACGGTGCTGACGGCCCATTTTTCTCCCTCTCTCTCGGTCATCTCGCTGCCGCTCAGCATTGCCTGGTGTCTCGCGCCGCTGCTTCTGAGCTGGATGAGCCGGCAGCCTGTACGCCAGGCATTTTCAGCAAATAAAGAACAAACGCTGCTGCTACGTCAGACCAGTCGTGAAATCTGGGCCTTTTTTGAAACCTTCGCCACTGAGGAGGAAAACTGGCTGCCGCCGGACAACTATCAGGAAATTCCACAGCCGCGAGTAGCACACCGCACCTCACCCACCAATATTGGCCTCTCATTGCTGGCCAACCTTACCGCCTGGGATTTTGGTTATCTACCGTCCGGGGATGTTCTGCAGCGCATAACCCTTACCCTCGACTCGCTGGATAAGATGGAGCATTTTCGCGGCCATTTGTATAACTGGTATGACACCCAAACCCTTGCCCCGCTCAATCCTCGCTATGTTTCAAGCGTAGACAGCGGCAATATGGCAGGCCACTTACTGACCCTGCGTGAAGGACTCTCCGCCCTGCGCGATATGCCTGTATTAAATGCGTCACGGCTGCTGGCGGGGCTTGACGACACGCTAGGAATTCTTGAAAAACACTGGGGCCAGCATGCCCCAACTGAATTGAGACTACTGCGTAAGCACTGCCTGAGCGCGGCCTTACTGCCACCGGCGCGCCTGTTAGCCGAGCTTAAAAACATGCGCAGTCAAAGCAATCACCTGTCTGCGTCGTATCATCAGGACAACAAGCTGGTGCTCCGCTGGCTCGAACATTTAAAGCGCCAGCTCGTACAACACTGCCAGGAATGGTCACATCTTCTGGCCTGGTTACCGCAGAGTTATAGCGACCCTACGCTGCCGTCTCTGAACTGGCTTGCCCGTGCGAAATTTGCCGGTGAAGGCACGCCCCCCGCCTCGGCTATCGCCCTGGCACGTCTGCGGCTGGACATCATCACCGAGCTTGAACAGCGGCTGAGCGAGCATGCGCGAATGGACTTTACCTTCCTCTATAGCAAAGTCACCAATCAGCTCAGCATCGGCTACAACAGCGACGGTAATTCGCTGGATAAAAGCCAGTACGACCTGCTGCCATCTGAAATTCGCCTGACCAGTTTTGTTGCCATCGCCACTAACCAGCTCCCGCTTAAAAGCTGGTATGCGCTCGGGAGGCTATTCACCACCATTGATAACGATACCGCGTTGATGTCCTGGAGCGGCTCAATGTTTGAGTATCTGATGCCCAATCTGGTGATGCCGGGCTGGTCCGGCAGTCTGCTAGAAAAAATGAGCCAGTCGGCAGTGATGCGCCAGATCCACTGGGGAAAAGAGCGTGGCGTGCCCTGGGGCGTGTCAGAGTCCGGCTACCATGCATTTGATGTTCAACAAAACTATCAATATCAGGCGTTTGGCGTTCCCGGCCTGGGCCTGCGTCGCGGGCTGGCAGACGATATGGTGATTGCCCCTTACGCCACGCTACTGGCGCTGATGGTTTCCCCGCAAAAAGCCTGCGAAAATCTGGCTGCACTGGAAAAAAACGGCGCCCGCGGAGAATACGGTTTCTATGAGGCGCTGGACTATACCGCGTCCCGGCTGGCAACCGGCCAGCTGTACGCCGTGGTGCAGTCATGGATGGCACACCACCAGGGTATGGCGTTTCAGGCGCTGGCTCACGTGCTGCTGGATGCCCCGATGGCGGACCGCTTTATGTCCAGTCCCGCCTTTCGCTCTGCCAGCCTTCTCCTCCAGGAGCGGGTACCTGATTCAGTCGATCTTTACAGCCCGCGCCGCCACTTTGAGTCCCACGAAGGCAGAGTGAAGCCTGTTCGCTATGAACCCCGCTGTTTCACCGCGGCTGAGGGCCCTGCGCCCGAGGTTCAGCTGTTATCCAACGGACATTATCACCTGATGATAACCCCCGCGGGAGGAGGCTACAGCCGTTGGAACGACATCGCCCTTACCCGCTGGCGTAGCGATAGCACAAGCGACTGCTGGGGAACGTTCTGTTATATCAGCGATCCGCAAACCGGCGAGATATGGAGTAACACCTGCCAGCCTATGGACGAAGCATATGCCGGTGATGAAGCGATCTTTACCGATGCTGGCGCGGAATTTAAACGAACCCTCGGTACGCTTGGCGTCCGGACTCAGGTGGTTGTGTCACCCGAAGACAATATAGAATTAAGGAGGATCACGCTGCAGCATCGGGGGCGTCAGCCACGTACCCTGGAGCTGACGACCTACGCAGAAGTGGTATTGGCTCCTGCCGACAGCGACCTGGCACACCCTGCGTTCAGCAATCTGTTTATCCAAACGGAGCTGATTCCCGCGCAGGACGCCATTTTGTGCCATCGCAGACCGCGCTCTCAGAACGAAAAAAGCCCGGTCCTGTTCCACATGATGGTGGTGCATGGCGGCAGCCGCAAGAGCGCCTCGTTTGAAACCGACAGGGCAAAATTCCTCGGGCGCGGCAGGGATGCAGCCAATGCCCTGGCTGCCGAAGAAAACGGCCCTCTCAGCAACACCTCCGGGCCTGTACTTGATCCCATCCTGGCTATCCGGCAGTCCATCATCCTGCAGCCAGGGCAGCAGGTAACCGTTGATATCATCTACGGTATCAGCGAAAACCGTCAGCAAAGCCTGGCCCTCCTGGAAAAATATCGCGATCGCCGTATTGCGGACCGTGTTTTTGAGCTGGCGTGGTCCCACAGTCGGGTAGTATTACGGCAAATTAACGCCAACGAAGATGATGCCGCACTGTTTAACCGTCTTGCCAGCGCCGTGCTTTTCCCCTGCCCGGAACTGCGTGCTGACGGCCAGATCCTCTGCCGTAACCGACGCGGTCAGTCTGGCCTGTGGGGGTGGACAATTTCTGGCGATCTGCCGATTGTGTTGCTCAACGTCACCAGCGAGGAGAGTATTCTCTCCATCACCACGCTTATTCAGGCCCACCGCTACTGGCGACTAAAAGGACTGGCAGTAGACCTGGTTATTCTAAATGACGGCCCCGGTGGCTATCAGCAAGTGTTGCAAAATCAGATTATGGACCTGATTTATGCCGGCTCCGAAGCCAGCCTGCTCGATAAGTCGGGCGGTATTTTTGTCCGTAATGCCGAGCACCTTTCTGCAGAAGACAAGCTGCTGCTTATGAGCGTGGCGCACCTGTATCTGGACGATCGCGCAGGCGAGCTTAACGAGCAGCTCGATCGCCGTATTCATATTGTTAAAACGGCCCCGAGGGCGTTTATTCCGCATGTGGCGCCCGGCGTGAATCAGCATACTCCATGGTCACCAGATACCAGCCAACTGCTTCATTTCAATGGGTTCGGTGGTTTTTCTCAGGATGGCCGGGAGTACCAAATTGTACTCAGGGAAAATTCGCCTACGCCCGCCCCCTGGTCCAACGTATTGGCAAACCGAGACTTTGGTAGCGTGCTGTCAGAGGCAGGGCAAGCCTACAGCTGGTATGAAAATGCGCATGAATATCGCCTGACCCCGTGGGAAAACGATCCCGTCAGCGACCGCAGCGGCGAAGCTTTTTATCTACGCGATGAAGAAACCGGCGCGTGCTGGTCACCGACCCCACTGCCGATACGCGGCCAGGGAGACTATCTGACCCGCCATGGTTTTGGCTACAGCGTATTTGCCCATCGCGAGAAAGGCATAGACAGTGAGCTCACGGTGCTGGTCGCCGGGCAGGCCCCGGTTAAGCTCGCAATCCTGACGCTCAGTAACAACTCAGGACGCACTCGTAAACTCTCCGTCACCGGTTATGTAGAGTGGACGTTAGGCGAGTCGCGCACCCGCTCCGCTCTTCATATCGTTACCCAGCCGACTGGCCTCGCGGGCGTTTGCGGCATCATGGCAAATAACTTTTACGGCGGTAATGGTGCAGAACGAACCGCATTTTTTGCCGTTACCGGCCCACACTGCTCGCTAACGGGCGATCGCCGCGAGTTTATTGGCCGCAATGGCTCCCTGAAAAATCCCGCCGCAATGCACATGCGCAGGCTGTCTGATAAAACCGGTGCCGGCCTGGATCCTTGCGGTGCGGTGCAATCTGCAGCGACGTTAATCGATGGCGATCAGAAGACATTTGTTTTCGTGCTGGGCATTGGCGAGGATCAAACGCAGGCCCGGGCGACACTCACCCGCTATTTGCATGAAGATACGGCCCGGGAAGAGCTGAACAACGTTCACCGATACTGGCACAATGTGCTCGATAAAATCGTTGTCCATACCCCGGACAGCGGCGTTAATTTACTGGTCAACGGCTGGTTGCTGTACCAGACCATAGCCTGTCGCCTGATGGCGCGCAGCGGTTACTACCAGTCAGGCGGCGCATTTGGTTTCCGCGATCAGTTGCAGGATACGTTGGCTCTGAGTCATGCTGCGCCGGAACGGCTGCGCGAACAAATCGTACTGTGTGCCTCGAGGCAGTTTATCGAGGGCGACGTCCAGCACTGGTGGCACCCTCCTCACGGCAACGGCGTTCGTACACGCTGTTCGGATGATTACCTCTGGCTCCCTTTGGCCGTCTGCCACTATGTGACAACCACGGGAGATAACGTCGTGCTGGAACAACGCATCCCTTATCTGGAAGGCCGCCAGCTCCAGCCTGGCGAAGAGTCCGTGTACGATAGGCCTGTGACCAGCACCTGCGAAGAAACGCTGTGGTTGCACTGCGTAAAAGCCATTAAGCACGGGCTGCGGTTTGGCCCGCATGGCCTGCCGCTAATGGGCGCAGGTGACTGGAATGACGGCATGAACCTGGTGGGCATTGAAGGCAGAGGTGAAAGCGTCTGGCTTGGGTTCTTCCTGTATGACATTTTACAGCGCTTCGCGGACCTTGCAGAGCAGCGTCGGGACGCTGATATTGCTTCACTGTGCCGCACGCAAGCGCTACGTTTGCAGCAACAGCTTGAGGCCACCGCCTGGGACGGAGAATGGTACCGGCGAGGATATTTTGACGAGGGCACCCCTCTTGGCTCTAAAGCCTCACAGGACTGCCGAATTGACGCTATCGCACAGAGCTGGTCGGTGCTGTCCGGAGCCGCCAGTCCGGCACGCAGCGAGCAAGCCATGCAGGCCCTGGACAAGTACCTTGTGGATGAAGATGCCGGGTTGATTAAACTGTTAACGCCGCCGTTCGACGGCCATGGGCCTAACCCTGGCTATATCCAGGGTTATCTGCCGGGCGTGAGGGAAAACGGCGGGCAATATACGCACGGAGCTATCTGGGCAGTTATGGCGTTTGCCAGAATGGGCAATGCAGAGCGAGCCTGGCGGCTGTGGTCGCTTATCAGTCCGATAAATCACACAGGAAACTCCGCCTCAGTCGGCATATATAAAGCGGAACCTTATGTAATGAGCGCGGATGTTTATAGCGTCAAGCCACATACAGGGCGGGCGGGATGGAGCTGGTATACCGGTTCCGCTGGCTGGGCATATCGGCTCCTTACGGAGGAGCTACTGGGGATTACATGTTACGCCACCACCTTTACTGTTCACGCTCGGCTGCCGCATCACTGGCCGTCTATTTTTATGAATTACCAATACAAATCAAGCAAGTATGAGATAACTATTACTCGAGGTGGTGAAGATTACCAGGTTGCCCTTGACGGTGTGACGCTGCCGGACGACAACATTCCGCTACTTGATGACGGGCAAAATCACCGGGTTGATATTATTCAGCGCTGAGGTGGCACTCAGCTACACGCATGGGCGGAAGTGAAGCGAAGCAGCTGTTCAAACGTTCATTGGCATTCTTTTATTGATTAGCCGCTATACCTCGCCCGCAGGTGAGTTAAGCCTCACCTGTTCCGTTGAAAGGTATAAAACCAGCAGCGCCTGCGCCTCGGCGAGCACCGCCTTACGCTCCTTTTCATTCTGAAGATTGGCCGCCGCCGCGCCTTTGAGCATTTGCAGAATCACAATAGTCATCAGGCCGGCTCGTTCGGCGGATAAACCAGGGATAACAATCTGGAGCGCGCTGGAAAACCCGCCACGCATGGCATCCCTGAACTGAAGTCGGGCCGCTTGATGCTCGCCGCGCTCTTCCACCAGCCTGAGGGCAAAGGTGCGCTGTGACTGAAGCGACAGCACAAAGCGGGTGAACAGGTCTGCCGCCTTCGGAATATCCACCCCGGTCACGCTGGCCTCCAGCACCTCCAGCCGGTCAATCACCTCGCGGGTGTACTCCAGCAGCAACGCATCGGCCAGCGACTCTTTGTTCGGGAAAAACCGATACAGCGAACCGATAGCCGTGCCGGAGCTGGCGGCGATCTCGGTCATAGTCACGGCATCAAAGCCCTTTTCGGCGAAGAGCCGGGTTGCCGCTTCGGTGATAGCCGCCACGCGGAGATGGCCACGCAGGCGTTTAGGCGGTGTGGGCGTTAAGGGCGCTGGTTTTGTCATAAAAGTATTTCGTTTCCATCCGCTAACATTTAATCGCATGCATCGATTGAGATATGCGAGGACATCCTCTAGAATCCTGAGTTATGCGAGGACTCCCTCGCATAATGTAACTTCCCATGAGTTTAAGCCACGGCTCTGGCGCGAGCCAGCTTAAACCGAATATTCTTCCGCGCTGCGGGCGGCTATGGAACGATGAAGAAACAAGATCCTGCTCAACCCAACGGTAATCGCCTGCTGTCACCCCAGCGTATGCAGTGGAGCACGCTGATTATTGCCACCGCGCTTTGCGGGGGGCTGCTGACCTGGCTGAACATCCCTGCCGCCCTGCTGCTGGGGCCGATGATAGCCGGGATCGTTATCTCCCTTAACGGCGCCAGAATTCAGCCCAACGGCACGCTGTTTCTCATCGCCCAAGGCATCATCGGCTGCATGATTGCCAGCAAAATGCCCCACAGCCTCGCCGACACCTTTGGCGCTCACTGGCTGCTGTTTATCGTCTGCGTCTTTTCGGTGATTTTTATCTGTATGCTGCTCGGCTGGATATTAACCCGCATGCGTATCCTGCCAGGCACCACCGCGTTCTGGGGATTAAGCCCCGGCGCCGCAACGGCCATGACGCTGATGGCCGAAGCCAACGGCGCGGACACACAGCTTGTCGCCGCCATGCAATATCTGCGCGTGATCATGGTGGCAAGCGTCGCTTCCGTGCTGATGAAAGTCTCAGGCGAGCACGTCCCTGCCACATCGGCGGCGATAGATCTTTTTGCACACGGCTCTTACGTTGCGATGGCAGAAACCTTCGGGCTTATCGCCTTCGGCTGTATTGCGGCCAGACTGCTACGCCTCCCCGCCGGGGCGCTACTGATAACCCTGGTGGCTGGCGTGGTGCTCTCACAAAATAACTGGATAGAGATAGCCCTGCCGCAGTGGGTGCTGGTCCTCGCGTACACCATTGTCGGCTGGCGTATTGGGCTGAAATTCACCCGCCCGCTGCTAAAACATGCCGCCCAGGTACTGCCCCGCATCGCGATCAGCATTGTGATTCTGATTGCCCTTTGCGGGGTGATGGCGGCGGTGCTGGTGAAAGTTACCGATATCGACCCGCTCACCGCTTATTTAGCGATGAGCCCCGGCGGCGCGGATTCCATAGCGATTATTGCCGCCTCCAGCAAGCACATTGACATCGCCTTTGTGATGTCGATGCAGATGACCCGCTTTATTATTCTGGTCGCCTTCGGGCCAATCATCGGCAATATCATGAGGCGGCAGGCTAAAAAGCAAACGGGCGCATGATACGCCCGCCCGTCGAGGCCTAAACAGGGTCCTCTGCCGCGAAGTCCGCCTCGCTCTCTGCCCGATTGTTTTTAAGATTGATTATCTGCCCAATCTGATCGTGATAAACCGTGAGCTGGTTGTACTGGCTCATCTCCGAAACGAGCTGCGTCGACAGGTTAAAACTGCGGGCCAGCTCGCTAAGCTGAAGCGGGCTATGCTCGTCGTGGTATCGGTCGCTGTACCGGCGCAGGCTGTACTGATACCAGAGGATCAGCAGCCAGCCGTTTATCCCCGCAATCAGCAAATACAGCAGCACGGAATTGAGCGACTGCGCGAATATTTCCCCGCGCTGGCCGGGCAGCAGCATCAGCTGAAGCAGCAGATTTTTCCACACAAAGAACAGAAAGCCGGCCCAGGCAATCGCGGTTAACAGGCCGTCGAACAGGCGCGGCCCCAGTCGGTCTTCGGTCAATATCAGCGTGTTGGTCTGCATCATATTCTTCCTTTTCCACGGTCAGGACTTACCCAGCGCGCGCGGGCGCGGCGGCGTTTAAGCATTACTTTCGGGAATGACACCAGGGTGGTTAACAGGCCTATCATCCAGTACATCAGCGGGAACCAGACGATCCAGAACAGCGATCCGGCTATCCGCTTTTCATAACGCCGCTCGATGAACAGGCTGACCAGGAACTGCATCAGGCACATCACCCCCAGCAGCAGCCCGGTAAACTCCGGCGGAAAGAGCGTTTCAACCACCAGATTGGCGGGCAGCGTAGCCAGGTGGCTGGCAATAAACAGCAGGATGGTTATCGCGTAGGCGAAGGCCCACACCGTCGAAAGCACGTACTCCATAAACAGCGGCCACATCCGGCGATGCTCCCAGCGGAACAACCGACGCAGGTTGACCAGAAAAACTTCTGCCCCGCCCTGTGCCCAGCGCAACCGCTGCTTCCACAGCCCTTTGAGCGTTTCGGGCATCAGGATCCAGCAAAGCGCGCGCGGCTCAAAATAGAGCGTCCAGTGATGCAGCTGTAGCTTCCAGCTAATATCAATGTCTTCGGTGATCATATCCGGGCTCCAGTAGCCCACATCCGCCAGCGCCTGGCGGCGAAAGGCGGCAATCACGCCGGAAACGGTAAATACGCGGCCATAAATGCGCTGAGTGCGTTTAATCAGCCCGATAATCGAAGAGAATTCACCGACCTGGATACGGCCAATCAGATTCGAGCGGGTGCGGATTCGAGGATTTCCGGTAACGGCGCCCACGTTTGGGTGCCGAATCAGCGGCATCACAAGGTAAGCCGCAGTGTCCCGCTCCAATAACGCATCGCCGTCAATACACACCAGCAGATCCCCGCGCGCGGCGGCGGCACCGGCTTTAAGCGCCACAGCTTTGCCCTGATTTGCGGCCAGATGAATCACCCGCAGCTTCGGGTATTCCTGCGCAAGCTGGTTCAGGATCTCAGCGGTGTTATCCCGCGATCCATCGTTGATGGCGATAACCTCGATATTGCTATAGCGCTGGGCCAGCGCGGCCTCTATCGTTTCGCGGGCATTTTTGCCTTCGTTAAAACAAGGGATAAGGATAGAGATCAGCGGATTGCCTTCCAGCTGCGGCGGCGGCACGTCTTTGCCCCACGGCCAGTGGCGCTCCAGCCGGAACCAGAAATAGAGCCCACCGGTCATCCACAGCACCGACATGAACAGCGGCCAGAAGAACACGAAGTCGAGCAAGATTTTTCCGGTAAACACCGCCGCCATGCCGAGCGGCAGCCCAAAGACCAGGCCCAGAATCAGCAAGGAGAGAAGACGATCAGTCATTGTTTGGGTACCAGTAAGAGGAAATTTCAGGCCTGATGTGCGAGATATCGGGCTGGTTATTGATGAAGTCATCCGGGTAGTAGCCATAATGCTTCACGCCGTTCAGCTGCAGCAGCTGCATCCACTCCACCAGCTGTTTATCGGCTATGCCTTTCTGCGCTTTGTGGTTCCAGTCGCGGGCCTGAAGTTCAAAAATGGTTTTATTCATTCCCGAAGGCTTCACCGCCACGGCCTTGATCAGTCGTTCCAGCCAGCTATTGCTCTCTTCCAGCGGCACCGACTCCATCAGCGGCATCGCCATCGGCACCGTCCAGTCGTAGGCAGCCAGAAAATCGTCAATGTTCTGGGCGAACCACGCCTCGCTCTCTGGCTCCAGAATCGGCAGCGCAAAGATATTTCGGGCAGTTTTTATCTGCGGGCCACGAATATTCCGCACCGCGGCGGTCAGCGTGCGGGTGAACTCAATCAGCGTCTGGCTTTTAAAGCGCGTCCAGCGCTGAAGTTCAGCCGGGTTTTGATGAATGTCGCCGATGTTTCCCTGAAACCCCGCCTGCCGGTAAGCGGTCATAGCGTCCGGCCCGGCATCTTCAAAGTCCGTGAGCAGCGCATCGTCGTGGAAAAGAATGCCGTCAAACACCGCATGCCGGGCGAGATCTTCATAGATGTCGACAATCTGATGCCGAACCTGCCGGTTCCACGGAGAAAGCCGCAAATAAGGGCTGGTGGCCCGATGCGTTTTCCCGCTGGCGGCGTCCCAGCTTTGCACCCTGGGCAGCGCGGCGTTCAGGTCAAAAGAGAGCACCGGCAGCCAGGCGAACACTTTGGCATCCCCCCGCGTGCGCAGCTGCCAGGCGACGAAGTTAAACAGATCGGCGCGCATCGGCAGCCAGCGGTTAGGGAAATAGAGCGACCTGATATTGCCGTCGCCGATCGGGTCAGAGAACGCCTGCAAAAAGACATGGCTGATTTTCATGTCATACACCCGCTGCACCAGAGCATCGATGTTCTTCGTCTGCTGCGTCGGGTTTGGGTCATAGACGTAATCAAGATCCACATGCATAACGCGCACCGGATCCGGCTCCCGGACGCGGCTCACGATATTGGCAAACGCCTTGAGCGTTGGGTTACCGGCTATCAGAACGCGTGGAATATTATCCAGGTCGCGCACGTCGGCCAGGCCATCGTTGAGCGTGAACGCCATCTGGTAGCCTTGCTTTTTGATGACGCCCAGCGAGGTGCCGTTGGCCGCGCCATAGGGCCAGACCCAGGTGCGTGGAGCCTTGCCGCTGACCTGCTCTATTTTTCGACTGATTTGGCGCACGTCGTCGTCAATACGCCGGGTAAATTGCTCGTCGCTTTCATACTGGCCGGTGAGTTTATTCCACGCCCGGTTGGCTACAGCTGGCTCACGGCTGCCCTGGGGATTCGCCGGAATACCGTAATGTGAAGCCCAGGTGTGCGAACCGATCTCAACCAGCGGGGACTGGCTTAGCTCGCGAACCATATCCCAGGTGGCAAACTTATCGCGGGCGGTCATCAGCCCGCCGAAATCCACGTTCTTCCCTGGCGGAGTGTCCACCCAGCTGCCGACAGGTGCCCAGAGCGCGGGCACATTGTAAGCCTTGAGCAGCGGCCAGACGCGGGTGTAAAAACTGCTGTACCCGTCATCGAAGGTGAGCAAAAACGCCTTTGGCGGCAGCGGGGTTCCCCCCCGATGGGCATCCAGAATCGCCTGCACGCTTACCGGCCGGTAGCCGTTCTGCAACAGCCAGCTGATTTGCTCGTTAAGGGCGCTGGTGCGCACCGCCAGATAGCGCTGATCGGGGTCGCTGTCTTCGACGTCATGGTAAGCCAGCACCAGAAAATGGTTCTTCGGCCAGGGTTTATTGGCTTCAAGCTCTGGCCGCTCTTTTGGCGGCAGAAAATGAATCTCCTGCGCGTGCAGGCCAGAAAAGGTCAATAACCAGCCAAAAACGATCAGGCCGAGACGAAAACTGTTGGTCAGCATGTTTGTCCTTAAAATCGTAAATTCGCATCAAAAGCGACGGCGAGATGAGTTTCCCGCTTGCCGTCCCAGGGCCGCTTTTCCCAGTTCAGCATGGCCCCGGTGTCGAGGACGTTGTTCCACTGGATACGCTGGCCATATCCCAGCGACGTCATCGCCCCTGCTCCATAGTTTTTTTGCCGGTAAATACCCGCCCCGGCGCTAACCTGCTGGCTCCAGACGGTGTCATAGCACTGATACATCACGTGGTTAGCGACGAGCGTGGGCGCGGCAGATAAGTCCCATTTCGGGCTGTAATACACCGTGTCGGTCTGGCTGTTGGTGCTGTAAGCCACGCCGGGCTGCAGGTCGAGCGCGATCCGCGCCGTCTGCCACAGCCGCTCTTTGCCCTGCAAGGTGTATTCCTGGCGGTGGTTATGGTCTGAGAACCAGCTGGTCGCGGTCGCCAGCTGATATTCACGCCGTTCGCTTTGATGCCAGCGCAGCCACAGGTTGGCCTGATTGGCGCTTACCCCGTTGCGCAAAGCCCGCAGCGGAGTTGCCCGTGCCAGACGTTCAACCTCGCCCCCCACGCGCCAGCCGTCGCTGAAGCTGTGCCAGGCCGAGACGCGGCCGCCCGGCTTATTGCCGCCGTTGTAGTTGTTGTTCGCCAGTTCAAGCTCGACCCAGCTATTGCGCGGCCGCCACTCGATTCCCCCAAACACGCTGCGGCTGGATCCCTTGCCTTCTTCAAAGCGCCCGCTGTTAAAACGGTGGCCACCAAACAGCCGCCAGCTGTCGGCCACAGGTGGGCCATAGACGGCCATATCCCAGTTAAAATCGTGCGCCCCGCTGACGGGCGTATCAGAGTGGATCCCCTGCTGGCCGTTAATGCGCAGTTCGGACATCCGGTGAACATCCCGCGAGCGGTTCAGCCGCTGAGAACCGATCTCCAGCGGGGCGCGCAGCATCACATCGTCGGTCAACAAATCCATTTGCCGCCACTCGTGAAGATCCTGCGCGACATAAGCCTGCTGCCGCTCAAGCTCAAGGTTGGACGGCTCGAGCACTTCCGCTTTTTTTAGCTCTCGCTCGGCGGCCAGCGGCAACCCACGCGCCTGCAAAACCCTGGCATAATCGATACTTAATCCCTGATTCCCCGGCGCGGTTCTGGCCAGACGTTGAGACAGCGCCTGTGCTTCTGGCAGCGCGTCAGTGGCTAAAAGGTATTGAACAGAGAGCGTTTTCGCCTCCAGCCAGCGGTCATTCGGCTGGGGTGCCGGGAAGCCCGACACATAGCGACGATAGGGCGTTACCTGAGTCAGGTTTTGCAAATATCGACCGGCGGCGTCGTACTGGCCGCTGTCCAGCAAGGCATAAAACATCGCCTGCTCGTTCTCATTCGCCGCGCCGCTGAACAGCTGCGGCGTTAGCGCCTGCGCGCTTTCTACCTGTTTTTCTGCCAGGTAAGAAGCAATCACCCAGCGTAAAGCCCAGGGCGGAACCCGCACGTTTTCTGAGGCCAGGGCTTCATATTCCTGAATGACCTTTGGGTAATAATTGTGGGCGTAGAGCGCGCCAAGCCTGTCTATTCGCGCCCGCGAGATGTCCTGCTGAGCCTGCGGATCGCTGCGCCATTTGGTGAGTAAGGCGTGGTAGCGATCCAACGCCCGCTGCGCGACGGTAAAGCGCGCTTTTTCCTCCCCCGGAGGAATTTCAGCGATACGCACCATTTCGGCCGCCGCATTCACCTCCAGATTTCTGCGGTCGGATGCCGGAAGTTCCGCTTCGTTGGCTAACGCCAGCGCCGCAGTATTCACCCTGTTCACGGTCAGGCTGGCTATCAGGTTTTGCAGCGCGGTTTTATCCCTTGGCGCAAGTGCCAGGGCTCGCGTGTCGCTTAGCAACAGGTCCCAGGTCATCCCTTGCCGCAGATAGACATAAGAGAGCGTCTGTAAATGTGCGAGGTCGGGCTTTTCCTCGACCAGACGCAGCGCCTCTTCCCTCGCCTGCCAGCGCTGTTGGCCGTCGGCCAGCGTTTTAATTTGCCCCATGCGGTAATCATCATTGCCGGGTGAAAGCCTGAGCGCTTCTTCCCAGAGAGAAAGTGACTCCGTCCAGCGCTTTAAATTACGCAGAGATTGCGCGGTAGCGGCCAGGCCGCGAGCCGGGATGGACATTCGCCGCTGATAACGCTGCCAGACGCTGACGACCTCATCATCAAGTCCTGCCCAGGAGGCGACCTGAAGCCAGTCTGCCACCTGCTCCGGGTTAAGCATCCTGACCTGCTCCTCATGCTTAAGCGCGTCCAGCAGAGGGCGATAATCTCCGCCGCGAGCCTGTAATACCTGCCTGTCATATGACGATGTTGCCCCCATTCCTTGCACCGAAAAAAAACCTGGTATGACTAAAAATAGCGATAGCTTCACGCCACGATAAAAGAATAACTTATTGATACTCCGCCGTTGTCCCATAAATATCTATTATTCCATTATGAATGAGCATGGTTCATGCTCCGCATTTGAATGCCGGAATTCGGCATCAGCGGAAAAAACTGGCACAGTAAAATGCCCTCTGACGTTCAAAGTGTTTTATTGCAATAGCGTCGACGACAGGAATGATAAGTTACTGACAATAATTTTGTGAATACAGCACACAGGCTGCAAAGATGCTTTTAAGAATACTCTGCATTGGATTTTCAATAATTAAAAAACCATACCACGACATCATTCAATGCATTGATTTTAAATATAAATAAAATCACAAGCCTGCTTGTGAATGAGCTTCGCGTTGCGATTCCCGGTATTTCACGGTGTATTTCCCTGTACCGATCAGGAGGTTTCCTGGCAAAGAATCCTAATTTCCATTTCAGCGCCTTTTTTCTTATTTCTTTTTATTTATAATTCTCCCCACTGATAATAAAGAAGGACGTCCCTGCATTTACACCTCATTCTTAAAAAGACTTCCCGCCTAACTTACCTAAAAGTTAGTTAGCTCATTTTTAAATGAAATAGTGGAAATACGCTGTATTCGCGCATGCCCCAGGCTCAATGGATATGCATTCAGGATTTAAGTGATATTAAAGGGATATGCTGCGGTGAATGCGACAATTTTGATAACCCAGGATCGCTATCTTTACCAGGGAATAAAAGGCTATTTTCCCGACCTCATTCTGTTGTGCTCCGTGGAAAGAAGGAGTTTCAGCTTTGGCTACGAAGAGTACGCCGTGCTGGTCGATAGCCGCCTGCCGCTGGTGCAGTGGGAAAACATCATTACCAGCGCAGAAAAGGCCGACGCGCCCGTGCTCTGCATCATGCTTGATATGCGCCACAGCGAACTCTCCCCGCTCAGGCTCAAGTGGAGTCTCGACATGTCTATGTCGCACAAGGACGTGGAAGCTCTGTTCACGCTGCTGCAAAAGGTGAAAATCGACCGCCAGGCCAGGGAATGGTTTTACGACATGCGCCTTAGCGCAGACGAACGCACAATGATGGCCTTGCTTAGGAAGGGGTTACCCATGGAGGCCGTGGCCGCAAAACTCAATACGTCGCTTAAAAGCCTGTATCGCAGGCGAAGCGAGCTTTACGAAAGGCTTGGGCTGAGCAATTTTAACGAGGCCTGCCTGCTTATGTTTACCGATGAAGAAAACAACTATCCGTGATTCAGGCGGCGGTTACGTTTAGGTAGCCGCCACCATTGGGGCTCAGGATTGCTGCAGCGGCAATGTAGTCATACAGGTTTGGCTGTCATCAAAGGTGGCAAAAGCGGAGTGCGCGGCGCGGCCCTGATAGCTGACGCTGACCGTCCCTTCGGTATTGCGCGGCAGCCACACGCCGATGAAGCCGTTTGGCTGGCTGGTAAGCGTTTTATTCAGGATAACGTTGCCCGCTTTATCGGTAATTTTGACCTCAAAAGGCGTATTGGCCATCTCACCCTGGCAGCCGGAAAGGCTGTGATTGAAGCAAGGATGCGTTTGCTGCAGGTATGGCGCAAACGACAGATAGAACTTGTCCCCCAACGGATAGCTAAACTTCTGCTGCCCGTCCGAAAGCACCAGCTCGCGGCTGGTGATCCCGGCGCTAAAGCCCAGCGGGCGAGCCTGCGGGGACTGGTCGATAGCCTCAACCATTTGCTCGGTGGTTTTTCCCGCCAGCCCGTGTTTCGCCAGAAAGGCATTTGCCTCAGGCGTTGATGCCAGAGCGGTGCCGCTGAGAGTCAGCGCCAGTAACGCCGTTATGATACGTGTTTTCATCCTGTTTCCTTTTCCAGAGTAAGGTTTAACCATCACTGGCGCGGACGTTACACCTTCCCCCAGGGGGAAGGTCAAAGGTGTGACGGTAAAGAAAGGTAAGACTATGTATTTATGGCGTTTTAATTGATTTTTATCAAATTTTCTGACACCTCTGGCTGAAGTGAATATCCACTTTATTCCCGGTGACGAAAAGCCTCACCCAGGGCGCCCCTGGACTTCATCTGCCCATCCACGCAATGGGATCTAAATCACAATTTTCAGGGAGTTAGCGCCGGGTAAAAACCGCTTAGCCTGCCCCACAACCGCTTATCCCTGAATACGACCACTCGGCCACTCTTTTTCCCCTCTTGCCGCGAAAATCGCCACGCTATAGCTGGCCTATTTTTATGCCCTTCTTTTACACCAACCAGGTTCAGCGAGACGGCAAACAGGCATGACGCCGGGGCTGACAAACGGATGAATTATGAATAAAAATAAATTTCTCAAACATATACCCTGGGTGATTCTGGGGATCATCGGGGCCTGCTGTCTGGCCGTCGTCGCCCTACGGCGGGGGGAACACATCAGCGCCCTGTGGATAGTGGTAGCCTCGGTGTCGGTCTATCTGGTGGCCTACCGCTACTACAGCCTCTACATCGCCCAGAAGGTGATGAAGCTCGACCCAACGCGAGCGACCCCGGCGGTCATTAATAACGACGGCCTGAACTATGTTCCCACCAACCGTAATGTCCTGTTTGGTCACCACTTCGCGGCAATAGCCGGGGCGGGACCGCTGGTCGGCCCGGTGCTGGCAGCGCAGATGGGCTATTTACCCGGCGTGCTGTGGCTGCTGGCGGGCGTCGTGCTGGCCGGGGCGGTGCAGGACTTTATGGTGCTGTTTATCTCCTCACGCCGAAACGGGGCTTCCCTTGGCGAGATGATCAAAGAAGAGATGGGGCCGGTGCCGGGCACCATTGCCCTGTTCGGCTGCTTCCTGATCATGATAATTATCCTGGCCGTGCTGGCGCTTATCGTGGTGAAAGCGCTGGCCGAAAGCCCGTGGGGCGTATTTACCGTTTGCTCGACGGTGCCAATTGCGCTGTTTATGGGCATTTATATGCGCTTTATTCGTCCGGGTCGGGTCGGCGAAGTATCCGTTATCGGGATTGTGCTGCTGGTCGCCTCGATTTACTTCGGCGGTGTTATTGCCCACGACCCTTACTGGGGCCCGGCGCTAACCTTTAAAGACACCACCATAACCTTTACCCTGATTGGCTATGCATTTGTTTCTGCTTTGCTGCCGGTGTGGCTGATCCTAGCCCCACGCGATTACCTGGCCACCTTCCTGAAAATTGGCGTTATCGTCGGCCTGGCGATTGGGATTGTTATCCTCAATCCTGAGCTGAAAATGCCGGCGATTACCCAGTACGTGGACGGCACCGGCCCGCTGTGGAAAGGCGCTCTGTTCCCGTTCCTGTTTATCACCATTGCCTGCGGGGCAGTGTCCGGTTTCCACGCGCTTATCGCCTCCGGCACGACGCCAAAACTGCTGGCCTGTGAAACCGACGCTCGCTTTATCGGCTACGGCGCGATGCTGATGGAGTCCTTTGTGGCGGTGATGGCGCTGGTTGCGGCCTCAATTATCGAACCGGGCCTCTACTTCGCGATGAACACGCCCCCGGCGGGTCTGGGTATTACCATGCCAAACCTGCACGAGCTGGGTGGTGAAAACGCGCCGATGATTCTGGCGCAGCTGAAAGATGTCACCGCTCATGCGGCGGCAACCGTCAGCTCCTGGGGCTTCGTGATTTCGCCGGAGCAGATCCTGCAAACGGCGAAAGATATCGGTGAACCTTCCGTGCTCAACCGCGCAGGCGGTGCCCCTACGCTTGCCGTCGGTATTGCGCACGTGTTCCACAAAATCGTGCCGGTAGCCGACATGGGGTTCTGGTATCACTTCGGTATTCTGTTTGAGGCGCTGTTTATTCTTACCGCGCTGGATGCCGGTACCCGCTCCGGCCGCTTTATGCTGCAGGATCTGCTGGGTAACTTTATCCCGTTCCTGAAGAAAACCGACTCGCTGGTCGCAGGTATCATCGGCACCGCTGGCTGCGTAGGCCTCTGGGGCTACCTGCTTTATCAGGGCGTGGTCGATCCTTTGGGCGGCGTCAAAAGCCTGTGGCCGCTGTTCGGCATCTCCAACCAGATGCTTGCCGCCGTCGCATTAGTGCTGGCAACCGTGGTGCTGGTGAAGATGAAGCGTACTCAATACATCTGGGTAACCGTCGTCCCTGCCGTCTGGCTACTTATCTGCACCACCTGGGCGCTGGGCCTGAAGCTGTTTAGCAGCAACCCGCAGATGGAAGGCTTCTTCTTCATGGCCAACCAGTATAAGGCGCGCATCGCCGCAGGTGGGGCCGATCTCACGGCCCAGGATATCGCCAATATGAACCACATTGTGGTCAACAACTACACCAACGCTGGCCTGAGTATTCTGTTCCTGGTGGTGGTTTACAGCATCATTTTCTACGGCATTAAGGCCTGGAAAGAGGCGCGTAAATCCGACCAGCCGACGGACAAGGAAACGCCTTATCAGCCGGTGCCTGAAGAAGGTATTAAGATTTCTTCCGGCCACTGATCGCTTCATATGACAGCCCCGCATTAGCGGGGCTTAAATCACGAAAGGAGCGACGAATGTTTGATAACTTAGGCGCTGCAAAAAAATATCTCGGCCAGGCGGCACGAATGCTCGTTGGCATCCCGGACTACGACACTTACGTGCTGCATATGCAGACGAACCATCCGGACCAGCCGCCCATGACCTATAAAGAATTCTTCCGCGAGCGCCAGCAGGCACGCTACGGCGGAGATGGCAAAGGCGGCATGCGCTGCTGTTAACAGGAAAGAGGCGATGACACAGATTGCAGTGACCGTATTAACCGGCTTTCTCGGCGCAGGGAAAACCACCCTGTTACGCCATATCCTGCATACCCAGCAGGATGAGAAAATCGCCGTTATTGAAAATGAATTTGGCGAAACGCCTATCGACAGCCAGCTGATTGGCGACCGCGCCACCCGCATCACTACCCTGAGCAACGGCTGCATCTGCTGCACGCGGTCGAGCGAGCTGGAAGATGCCCTGCTGGACCTGCTTGAGAGTCGGGACAAAGGTGAAATTCACTTCGACAGGCTGATTGTCGAATGCACGGGGATGGCCGATCCAGGCCCAATACTTCAGGCCTTTTTCGCCCATGAAATCATCTGCGAGCGCTACCTGCTGGACGGCGTAATTACGCTGGTGGATGCGGTACACGCGGCTTCGCAGCTGGATCAGTTCCCGCTGGCGCAGTCGCAGATTGGCTACGCCGATCGAATTCTGCTGACCAAAACCGATGTCGCCGGTGAGTCCGCTGATTTACTGGAACGCCTGCAGCGCATTAACGCTCGCGCCCCGGTTTACCCTATCGTGCACGGCAATATAGAGCTGGCGCTGTTGTTTAACACCCGCGGCTTTATGCTGGAAGAAAACGTCGTGGCGACAAAACCTCGCTTCCACCGCATTGCCCCACAGCAAAATGAAGTCTCATCCATTGTGGTGACGCTGGATTATCCGGTGGCGCTGTCCGCCGTTTCCTCCGTAATGGAAAACCTGCTTTCCGGCTTTGCCGATAACCTGCTCCGCTACAAAGGAATGCTGTGGATTGAAGACCAGCCCTGTCGCCTGCTGTTCCAGGGCGTGCAGCGCCTTTACAGCGCCGACTGGGACCGCGAGTGGCAGGCGGATGAAACGCCGGGCAGCACGCTGGTGTTTATCGGCGTCTCGCTCCCGGAAGCCGAGATCCGCGACGCCTTTGCAGGATTAAAACAATCCGCATAACACAGCAGCATTACAGCCCGACCGCCTCTTTCAGTGACTTCAGGTAGCGGCGGCTCACCGGCACGGTGCGGCCATCCCGCAGCAGCAGCTCCGCCTGGCTGTTATCCTCCAGGCGGATCTCCTGCAAATAATTCATATTGACCAGATATTGCCGGTGGCAGCGCAGCAGCGGCGTGCGGCTTTCCAGAGTGCGCAGCGTTAGCTCGGTAAACCCTTCTTTGCCGTCACGGCTGGTGACATACACCCCGCTCATCCGGCTGCTGACGTAGGCCACCTCTTCCATTTGCAGCAGCCAGATTCGGCTGTGGCCGCTGCACGGGATAAATTTCAGCGGCAGCTGGCTGTCCGGCAGGCGGGAAACATCCTGCGCTTCGTTTTCCTGATGCAGGCGAGCCAGCGTTTTTTGCAGCCGCTGCGCCTCTATCGGCTTGAGCAGATAGTCAAAAGCGCACTCCTCAAAAGCCTGCACGGCGTATTCATCAAAAGCGGTGAGAAACACAATACGCGGCCGGTGGCGTTCATCCAGCATGCCCACCATTTCCAGGCCGCTAATGCGCGGCATCTGGATATCGAGAAACAGCACGTCCGGGCGCAGCTTGTGCACGGCGCTAATCGCCTCTATCGCGTTGGCACATTCCCCGACTATCTCGATCTCACCGTCGCTCTCAAGCAGGACGCGCAGGTTCTCACGCGCCAGCGGCTCATCATCAACAATCAACGCTCTCAACATACCAACTCCTCGGCGGGCAGGCGCACGGTGATGCAGGTAAAACGATCGGGCTCACAGCTCACGGCCAGGCCATAATCCTCACCAAACTTCGCGCGCAGCCGCTTGTCTACCAGATTCATCCCCAGCCCGTTACCGTTCTCATTTGGCCGGTACAAACCGGCATTGTCCTCAACGTCAACAAAGACGTTTTGCCCTTCTCCGCGTGCGCGAATGGTAATAATCCCGCAGCCCAGCAGCTGAGAGGTGCCGTGTTTAATGGCGTTTTCCACAATCGGCTGCAGGGTAAAAGCCGGCAAATGGTGATGAGCCAACGCTTCCGGCACCTGCAGTTCAACCGTCAGCCGAGTCTGGAAGCGAGCCAGCTCAATTTGTAGATAGGCATTGACATGCTCAATTTCGTCGGACAGCGTGACGATTTCCGACGGGCGTTTCAGATTTTTGCGGAAAAACGTCGAGAGGTACTGCACCAGCTGCCCGGCTTTGTCACCGTCGTGACGGATAACCGCTTTCAGCGTATTCAGCGCGTTAAATAAGAAGTGTGGGTTCACCTGCGCATGCAGCAGCTTGATCTCTGACTGCGCCAGCAGCGCTTTTTGCTGCTCGTATTTGCCCGCCAGGATTTGCGCCGAAAGCAGCTGCGCAATCCCTTCGCCGAGCGTACGGTTGATCGAGCTAAACAGCCTGTTACGTGCCTCGTAGAGTTTTATCGTGCCGATCACCCGCTGGTTTTCGCCCCGCAGCGGGATAACCAGCGTCGACCCCAGCTTGCAGTTTGGGTGTAGCGAGCAGCGGTAAGGCACCTCATTACCGTCGGCGTAAACCACTTCATTATTTTCGATGGCCTGCCAGGTGTAACCCGACGAAATTGGCTTGCCCGCCAGGTGGTGGTCGGCCCCGGTGCCGATAAACGCCAGCAGCTTTTCTCGATCGGTGATCGCCACGGCGCTGATGTCCAGCTCCTGATGCAGCACTTTCGCTACCTTCAGGCTGTTTTGCTCGTTGAAACCCTGTCGGAGAATACCCTCGGTCGAGGCGGCTACTTTTAGCGCGGTGGCGGAGAACGCCGAGGTGTACTTTTCAAACATCGCGCGTTTATCCAGCAGGATGCGCATAAACATCGCCGCCCCCAGCGTGTTGGTGACCATCATCGGCGCGGCGATGCTTTCTACCAGGTGAAGCGCGTCTTCAAACGGCCTCGCAATCAGCAAAATGATCATCATCTGCACCAGCTCGGCCACAAAGGTCACCCCTCCGGCCACCAGCGGGTTAAACAGCTTATCCGTTCTGCCGCGCTTGATTAAAAAGCTGTGGATCAACCCGCCAATCAGCCCTTCGGCGATGGTAGAGATCATGCAGCTTAGCGCCGTCATTCCGCCGAGTGAATAGCGATGCAGCCCGCCAGTTAGCCCCACCAACCCGCCAACCACCGGCCCGCCCAGCAGGCCGCCCATTACCGCGCCGATGGCACGCGTGTTGGCAATGGAGCCTTCAATATGCAGGCCAAAGTAGGTGCCCATGATGCAGAATACCGAGAAAGTGATGTAGCAGAGCAGCTTGTGGGGTAGCCGCACGGTGACCTGCATCAGCGGTATAAACAGCCGGGTTTTACTCATCAGCCAGGCAATGACCAGAAACACGCACATCTGCTGCAATAGCAGCAGGACCAAATTGAACTCGTACATCTGCAGACACTCTCCGTTCTCAACGGCGGGAAAGATACAGCGAGCAGAATATAATTTCCGGGGCATAGCTCAGATTTGTTAAATTTGAATTCCAAAATAAGTCAGATTGTTGCGGCTGACAGCCCGGATATAAAACTAAAAAAAGCAAAACGAACAATTATCGAGCAACAAAAAGGACAGCCGATAAAACGCATTCATATACAGGTTTTTATTTATAATCGTCGCCCTCAGGACCCACCCCGCCGAATGTTATTTAACGTTTTTAATTAACCGCATTGAATATAAGCAATGCCATATTTCAGCTAAAGAATATTCTCACCAGGCAGAAAAAGCCGATGGATTATTTATATTTCTTATCGCTATAAGTCATACTTTTATATTCTTCTGGCAAACAATATTAGCAGGTAGTATCGACTAAATACAGACGACTCAACGCCCAGAACGCGGCACGCGTGCGGCCATTGCCAGCAGAACATGCTGTTGTGGTGGGGAAGTTTCAGCAGTTAAGGAAAAGAATAATGATCGTTCTTTCGGGCGTATCAAAAGTATTTGCCAGCAAACATGGGGCGATTACCGCCGTAGATAATATTCACCTGTCCGTAAATAAGGGCCAAATATATGGCATTATCGGCTACAGCGGGGCGGGTAAAAGTACGTTAATCAGATTATTAAACGGGCTTGAAGCGCCCTCTTCCGGATCGATTATCGTGGCCGGGCAGGATATTGCGAAAGCCAACGGCGAGCGGCTCCGCCAGGCCCGCTTAAAAGTCAGCATGGTCTTCCAGCACTTTAACCTGCTGTGGTCGCGCACGGTTGCCGAGAATATTGCGTTTCCCCTACAAATTGCCGGCGCGAACAAACGTCAGAGTCAGCAGCGTGTTGATGAGCTGATCAAACTGGTTGGCCTTGAGGGCCGCGAAAATGCCTGGCCTTCTCAGCTTAGCGGCGGCCAGAAGCAGCGCGTTGGCATTGCCCGCGCCCTGGCAAATAACCCGGACGTGCTGCTTTGCGACGAGGCCACTTCAGCGCTGGATCCGCAAACCACCGACGCCATTCTCGATCTGCTGCTCGACATAAACCGCCAGCTCAACTTAACCATCGTACTCATCACCCATGAGATGCACGTGGTACGCAAAATTTGCCAGCGCGTGGCGGTGATGGAAAACGGCAAGATCGTTGAAGAAGGCCCTGTGCTGGATATTTTTACCCACCCTAAACAGCCCATCACGCAAACCTTTGTGCGCCAGGTGACTAACCACGGTGCGGCCAGCGAACCGTTCAACCCGCATTGGGTTCAGGGCTTAAGCGGCAGCATTCTGAAACTGATTTTCCCCGGCGGAGAAGCTCAGCAGCCGGTGATAGCCGACGTTATTCAGCACTTTCACGTGGCGCTGAACATTCTGCACGGCAACATTACCCAGACGGCAGACGGCGCGTTTGGCGAGCTGTACGTCCACGTGGATGACGCCAGCCAGCTAGAAAATATTGTGCAATACCTGAATCAAAAGCGGGTAGAAACTGAGGTTATTCGACATGCTTGAGCAATACTTCCCGCATTTAAAACTCGACAAGCTGTGGGCCGCCACGGGTGAAACGCTCTACATGACGGCCTGGTCCGGGCTGGCAACGCTGGTCTTTGGTATTGCGCTAGGCGTGCTGCTGTTTCTGACCTCTCGCGGCCAGCTGCTGCAAAACCGCCTGGTTTATTCAGTGGTCACCGTGCTGGTAAACGTCTTCCGTTCGATCCCGTTCATCATTCTGATCGTCCTGCTGATCCCGTTCACTAAAACGCTGGTCGGCACCATTTTGGGCACCAATGCCGCGCTTCCGGCGCTGATCGTCGGCGCCGCACCTTTCTACGCACGGCTGGTAGAAATTGCGCTGCGCGAAGTCGACAAAGGCGTTATCGAAGCCACGCGTTCGATGGGGGCGAAAACCCACACGCTGATTTTCCGCGTACTCCTGCCTGAATCTTCTCCGGCTCTGGTTT
This sequence comes from Cedecea sp. P7760, assembly GCF_013386425.1. Lineage (NCBI taxonomy): Bacteria > Pseudomonadati > Pseudomonadota > Gammaproteobacteria > Enterobacterales > Enterobacteriaceae > Cedecea > Cedecea sp. P7760. The sequence goes on from NZ_JACARU010000065.1 coordinate 71,664, forward strand.
CCGGCATAACCGTCACCCTGATCGCGCTGGTGAGCTACAGCGCTATGGCCGGGGTTATCGGTGCGGGCGGGCTGGGCAACCTCGCCTATCTGGAAGGGTTCCAGCGTAACCATAACGACGTCACGCTGGTGGCCACGGCCATGATATTAGCGATCGTTTTTATTATTCAGTTTATCGGCGACCGAATTACGCGCCGGCTCGATAAGCGCTAACGGTTCTTCAGCTTTCGGGCGGCAGAGACGCATTCTGGCGCCCGGAGTTCCACGGCAATGCACTTCTAATCACTAATGACGACTGGACGAAATAATGAAAAAACAGTTTATGATGTTAGCTCTGGCTTCTTTAACCGCCTTAAGCCTCCAGGCCAACGCCGCTGAAAAGCTGGTTGTGGGCGCTTCCAACGTGCCGCACGCGGAAATTCTCGAGCAGGCGAAGCCGATTCTGGCAAAAGAAGGTATCGACCTTGAGATCAAAACCTTCCAGGACTATATCCTGCCGAACACCGCGCTTGCCGAGCGTGAAATTGACGCCAACTACTTCCAGCACCAGCCGTATCTGGACTCGGTTCTGCAGGATCATAAAGGCGATAAAAACTACGATTTCGTCAGCGCCGGGGCTATCCACGTGGAGCCCATCGGCATCTACTCAAAGAAATACAAAAGCCTGAAAGATCTGCCGCAAAACGGCAAGGTGATTATGCGTGACTCGGTGGCCGAAGAAGGCCGCATTCTGGCTATCTTCCAGCGCGAAGGCGTGATCGCCCTGAAGCCGGGCATCAAGCCGGTTAATGCCCGTATCAGCGACATCGCCAGCAACCCGAAAAATCTGCAGTTCAAAGCGGATATTGAAGCCGCCCTGCTGCCGCAGATGTACGCCAATAACGAAGGCGACGCGGTGGTTATCAACGCCAACTACGCGCTTGATGCGGGCCTGAACCCAATCAAAGATCCTATTGCCGTAGAAAGCACCGAAGGTAACCCGTATGCCAACATCATCACCGTGCACAGCGCCGACGTGAAAAAACATGACATCGTCGAGCTGGTGAAGGTCCTGCACTCTAAGCAGATTCAGGCCTGGATCAACGAGAAGTATCACGGCGCGGTTGTGCCGGTTAACCAGTAATCCTGAAAAAGGGGCGCAATGCGCCCCTCTTCTTAGCCGCGAGTTAGCGCCGCGTACTCTTCCGGGCTAAGGTAAAGCTCGCGGTACTTGTCATCAACCTGCTGCCACATCCTCTGGGAGAAATAGAGCGCCGCAGGCAGCGGATGGTGATGAATCATCAGCGAATCCGCCTGCCCTTGCTCATTGATATGCACCCACACGGCACACTCTACGGCCACGCCGTCAACGCTTGCGCGGTAAGACTCCATAAATAACCGTTCGCTAACATAATCCCGGTAGGTAAAGCGCTGGAAGTCATACAGCGGAATGGCCGCTTTCAGGATCTCCAGAATCGCCGTTTTGCCGTGAACCGACGCTTTTAGCACCACGCCTTGCAGGCTCGCGTCATCGGCGAGTATTGCCAGCCAGGGTGGCGGCCCCTGCACGTCGAGAATGGGGGATGCGGTATCATTAAATAACATAGAACTCTCCTGAGCGATCGGTGGCGTGATGGTCCCGTATAAGGTGCAGAGTAGCGGGTGTTTTTCAGTGAAAAAAATGATAAAACGTCCGAACATTACGGACCAAAACGCTCGAATAGAGGTATGACTATGGATCGCCTGTCCAGCCTGACCTATTTTGTTCACACCGCAGAGTTGGGCAGTTTTGTCCGCGCCGGGCAAGCCCTGGGGCTTTCCGCTTCGGCGGTGGGAAAAGGGATTACGAGACTTGAGGAGCAGCTTGGCGTGCGGCTTTTTCACCGCACCACCCGCAGCCTGCAGATGACCTCCGAAGGCCGGGTTTACTTTGAGCGCTGCCGGCGCATTCTGCAGGATTTGGATGAGGCGGATGCCCTGCTTTCCCATGTCAGTGAAACGCCCCGGGGCCGCCTGCGAGTTAGCCTGCCCGCCGCCAGCCATATCCTGTTTGAAGCAGCCATTATCGCTTTCGTTCGCCGTTATCCGGACATCGATCTCGATCTGGATTTCATCGACAGGCTGGTGAACCTGATTGACGAAGACGTGGATATTGCTATCCGAACCGGCGAGCTCCCGGATTCTCGCTTGATGCGTCGCACATTGCCCTCTTTGCAGCTTATTCTCTGTGCTTCCCCGGCCTATCTTGCCGGGCATGGCGTACCTCAATCGCCCCGGGAACTGGAGGGACATTGCGGAATTCGATTCCGCTATGTGAACACCGGCAAGCTGCAGGCCTGGCCGCTGCGCGATCTGTCAGAGCTTGCGGATATTCGCACCCGCACCGTGTTCAGTTCGAACAATATGGAAATGGTGCGCAGCGCGATCGTTAACGGCCTGGGCGTTGGAGCCGTGCCTGATTTTATGATTGAACCCCAGCTGGCGAGCGGTGTTGTGCAACCGCTGCTGGGTGAGTATTTGAAAGCACCGGGGCAATTCCAGATGGTTTGGACTTCGGGGAAACAGCTTTCGTCAAAGATCCGCGTTTTTGTCGACTTTATCAGCGACTTTGTCACCCGGCAGCGGCAAAATGGTGTTCATGGAGTAGCCGCCAGGTGAACGTGCAGATGGCAGATTTTGTTTTTCTTATTGGCCCCGGTGGCGCGGGTAAAAGCACTGTGGGGACCTTACTGGCCGCCAGGCTAGGCTATGAGTGCACCGATCTCGACGATGAGTTTTGTACCCACCTCATGAATATTCGCGAATTTATTGGCCTTTTTGGCTATGAGCGCTACCTCGAGGAAAATGCGAAATTACTCGAAACATTACTGGCAAAAACCGACGTCAGTACCGTTTTCATTCTCTCTTCCGGCTTTCTTGCAACGGATATTCGGCCTGACATCGTGGAGCAAAACAGAGATCGAGTACAGCGTGCAGGCACGTCGGTGCTGCTCTTGCCCTCTCGTGACTACCGTGAGGCGCTCAGCTGCATTGTTGAACGCCAGTTAAGGCGGGGTTTTGGTCTGAAAAGAGAAAGCGAAATCGCTAAGTTCGGCCAGCGTTTTAGTCAGTATCTCTGCCTGGGTGATGTACAGATATTTTCTATGGACGCCCCTGAGATCGTTGCCGCCCACGTCGCGAATGTAATAAGCGCCCGTGAGCCGCGTATGAACCGCTATATTGACTAACACAAGCCCGACACCACCGAAGGTAACACCACGATGCGGCTGACTACTGCCCTCCGCCTGATGAGCATTTGTCTTATCTGCCTCACCGTCTTGCTGCAGGCTCAGCCGGCCTTCTCTGCGCCGTTATCGCTGGCCGATCCTCTGGCGTTAACCCCGCAAGAGCGTGACTGGGTTGCGGCTCATCCCCTTGTACCGGTGCTGGTGGTTAACACCCATATCCCGCTGACCTTTATTAACCAGGAAGGCGAGCAAAGTGGCTATGCCGTGGCGCTGCTGAACAGCATTGGCCGGCAAACCGGGCTGCGGTTTACCTGGCATCCCTTCAATAACCTGGTCGAGATGCGCGAGCAGCTCAAAAAAGCCCCCGACTCGCTCATTGCCGCAGCGGATGCTTCCGCCACGGGGCCAGACGCCGGGCTGATCTATACCCGCCCAATACAGGTGACCGACTGGGTGCTGGTCACGCGCAAGAAGTTTCCCGTCGTCACCACCCTTGCCGACATGAAGGGCAAAAAGGTTGCGGTCTTTACCGGCAGCTATTACCTGCCGGAGCTGCGCAGGCAATTCCCGCAGGTCGAGTTTGTTGAGCAGGACTTTTCGCTGGAAACCGCGCTGGCGCTGTTTGTTCACAATCTGGACGGCGCCATCGTGCCGCAAACCGCCGCCAGCTTCGTGCTAAAAAGCTATCTTGAGGATCGTTTCCGCATCGCCATGACGGTGCCCGTTCCCCCGCTACGGCTGGCGATGGCTTCCGGCGAGCAAAATCGCCCGCTGCTCTCGATAATCGATAAAGCCCTGGAGCGGCTCCCGCCGCACGAAATGGAGGAGCAGCTCAACGGCTGGCAGATGCGCTACGCTCTGGAGCGCTTCGAAGTTTGGGGGCATTACCGTACCGGTATTATGATAGCTATTGTTATCCTCAGCCTGGCAGCGATGCTGCTGGTGTTCTATTTCTGGCGCAACCGCCTGCTGAGACGCACGCTGGCAACCCAGCAGGCGCTGCAAAATAAGCTTCAGGCTTCGCAGGCGCGGCTGCAAAAAGCCAGCGAGTCGAAAAGCCAGTTTCTGGCGCAAATGAGCCACGAAATACGCACCCCGATGAATGCCCTGATTGGCCTGCTGGAGCTGGAAAACGCCGGGCGCAGTACCCCCGAACAGCGGCGAAATAACATTGCCGTCGCCTACGAATCCTCGAAGTCATTATTGATGCTGGTTGGGGATATTCTTGATATGGCAAAAATCGAATCCGGCACCTTTACCGTGCGCAGCGTGCCGCTTTCTCTGAGCGAGATGATCAACAGCGTCAGCACCCTGTTCCGCTACAGCGCGGAGGAAAAGCACCTTGCGCTAAGTGCCAGCGTTGAGGTGCAGGACGATCGGATCCTGTTCGACCCGGTAATGCTCAAACAAATAGTCTCTAACCTGGTGAGCAACGCCATCAAATTTACTGCCCAGGGCGAAGTTGAAATCATTATCTACCAGGCCAAAAAGCAGGCTGCTGAAACAGGCGATTACGTACTGGAGGTCTGTGATACCGGCGTGGGGATGAGCGAGGAGCAACAAAACGCGATATTCGAACCGTTTGTGCAGCTGGATGCCGCGCAAAGAGAGCACCACGGCAGCGGGCTGGGGCTGAGTATTTGCCGCCAGCTAGCGGCGCTGTTGCACGGCAGCCTTGAGGTTGAAAGTTCGCCTGGCGAAGGCACCATTTTTATCTTCCGGTTCTCTGCACCTGTGGCACCGCCTGAACAGGCCAACGCCTCTACGGAGGTCAGCCCGCGCCGCTCGCGAAAAATTTTAGTGGTGGACGACCACCCTGCAAACCGGCTGCTGCTGGTGCAGCAACTGGAATTTGCCGGCCATCGCAGCGTGGCGGCAGAAAACGGCGTCCAGGCGCTGCGGCTGTGGGAAAAAGAAAATCCACCGTTTGACGTCGTCATTACCGACTGCAATATGCCGGACTTAAGCGGCTTTGAGCTGGTAAGGCAGCTGCGTGAGAAAGAAAAGTTGATGGCAAGAGAACCTCAGCCGATGTTTGGCCTGACCGCCATGGCGGAGCAGCAGGTGCGCGACCGGGGAATACAGGCCGGGATGACCGACTGCCTGTTCAAGCCTGTGGAGCTGGAAAAGTTACTTGCCCGTATCGATAAACACTCAGAGCACACAGCTGAACCTTCATCACGCCCGCTGCTTTCGCTCAGCAGGCTGGCCGAGTCTCAGCCGGAGGCCTTCCGTGCATTAGTTAAGACCGTGATTGAGCAAAACCAGCGGGATATGGCCGCGCTAAAAAGCGGCATCGCCAGCGGAGATTTCGGGCTTATCAAAAGCAGCGCTCATCGCCTTGCCGGCAGCGCAAGGCTGGCCGATGCTCCCGAGCTGTCTGCTATTTGCGGGCAAATTGAAGCGGCGGCAGAGGCGCAGGACAGCGAGGCCGTTCACACTTTAGCGGCTGACGGCGAACGGCATGTGAAAGAGCTGGAGAATGCGCTGAGACACGTTGCTATACTGCCTTAACCAGTTGAAACCTAACCTTCGGGCCGCCCTTTTATGAGTAAGATTTATATCGTCGACGATCACCCTGTTTCACAGCTTGCGGTCAGAGTAGTCGCGGAAAATAACGGCTACGAAGTGGCGGGGATCAGCGACAACGGGCGTGACGCGATTAACGTCCTGCGTGACAACGCGGAGGTGACGCTGGTGGTTATCGACATTGAAATTCCACCGCCTAACGGCCTGGAAGTGATTAAGCGGCTTCGTCAGTACGGCTTTAGCGGCGGCATATTGGTGCTCACCGGCTATAACGACAGCCACTTTGTGGACCGCGCCCGCCGGGCGGGAGCCAACGGGTTTATCAGCAAGAATAACCATCTCGATCAGCTGGTGGACGCCTTCAAGGCCATTCTTAGCGGCTATGAGTTCTTCCCCCAGAGGCCGCAGGCGGTGAATGTCTCGGCCGGCGTACAGTCTGAAAGCGAACTGCTTGGCACGCTGTCCAACCGCGAACTTGAGGTGCTAGGCCTAATCTCCCGTGGCGAGATGCTGATTGATATCGCCGCGCAGCTGCATGTCAGCAATAAATCCATCAGCACCTATAAACGCCGCATCATGACCAAGCTCGGGTTCAGCAAAACGCTGGAAATGATCGAATTCGCCAGGCGCAACAACCTCGCCTGAGCCAGGCTCACTGATAGGTCATCGTGAAGGTGGCGTTAGCGTCGGCCCTGCCGGGCGTGACGTTAGCCTGAGTCTGGTAATAACGTGCCGCCAGCGGAAGCGAATAAGCACCGTCCGAGCTAGTGGTAGCGATACTCATCATGTTGCCCAGCTCAAGCGGCGCGTTGTTATACAGCACCTGAATCCCCACGCCGGTCGCCGTCTGCCCTGCCTGGGCAGCGTCCAGATTAAGAATGCCCCTGCTGCTATCCAAAGCCCCGCCGCTGCCAGGCGCAAGCGTCAGCCTGATCTTCGTCTCGGCGTCACAGTTCAGCTTAATGGCGAAATCAGCATCGCCGCTGGTGCTGCCTGGGCCGGAGAAATCGGTGTTTTTCGCCTTACCCATCCGCACCGTTATTGCGCTATTGAGGACGGAGCAGGCGACGGTTTGCACGCTGCCGCTGCCGATGGTGTAGTCCATAACGTTGGTTTCACCCACCACCTGAGCCTGAGTAATGGAACCCATTGTTATCGGGCCTGAGCCGGTCACCTGGGCGATTTTCACCAGCTGTAACCTGTAGTTACCCCAGGTACCGCCGCACAGCCGCCACCAGTCGGCAGACCAGGTACAGGCGGTGTTAGCAATCTGGCGGGGTAAAGGTCCGGTGCCGTAGCGACCGGCGGTTGATCCAGCGCCGCTGGTGACCACCCGAAACGCCAGGCCTGGCACGCCCGACTGATACAGCGTTTGTCCGTTATAGCTGACCGGCAGAAAACCTCCACTCCCCTGAGCCCAGCGGGTCACAAAGCCCGAGCTATCGCACTGAACAAAGCTGTTGCGGCTGCCCAAACGGGAGTCATTGAACGTGGCTACCACAGTGCCCACAGGGGCATCTCGCTGCACGACTATATGCCCGAGATCCAGCGTCACCGAATCGTTGGCGTTAAAGCGGCTGTCCATAAACGTACAGCTTGCCTGGGCGCTTTTAGCTGCCCCGAGCAGCAGTACGCTGCCCCAGATAACTTTGCTGAATAATGTCGTCATGTTCGCGACCTTGCCTACTGGTATGTCAGGGTAAACGTGGCGTTGGCGTTGGCCTTGCCCGGCGTCACCGAAGGCTGAGTCTGATAATAACGGGCCTTCAGCGGGATGGCGTAGCTGCCATCAGCGGTCGTAGTGGCCACCGCAATTCTGCTGTTCAAGGCCAGAGGCGCGTTGTTATACATCACCTGCACGCCAACGCCGCTGGCGGTTTGCCCCGCCCCCGCGTTGTCGATATTAAGAATGCCCTTCGCCGCATCTGCCGCGCCCGAACTGCCCGGTGCGAGGGTGAGGTTAATTTTGGTCGAGGCGTCGCAGTTCAGGTCAATGGAAAAATCAGCGTCGCCGCTGGTGCTGCCGGGACTGCCGAAGTCGGTGTTTTTCGCTTTGCCCATCGTGACGCTGATATTGCTGTTGGTGACCGAGCAGGCGACCGTCTGCACCACGCCGCTGCCGATGGTGTAGTCAATAATGTTGGTATCCCCCACCACCAGCGCCTGAACAATGGAACCGCCGGTCATCGGCCCGGAACCTGTTGTCGGGGCAATTTTGACCAGTTGAAGCCCCAGATTCCCCCAGGTGCCGCCGCACAGCCGCCACCAGCCGCTTCCCGTCACGCAAGCGGTGTTTGAGATCTGACGCGGCAATGGGCCAGTGCCATAGCGGCCAGCCGTAGTCCCCGCGCCGGATGTCACGATGCGAAACGCCAGGCCCGGCACGCCGGACTGGTACAGCGTTTGTCCGTTATAAACCACTGGCGCAAAACCAGGGCCGACCGCCCAGCGAGTGGTAAAGCCGCTGGCGTTGCACTGCAGAAAATTATTGCGGCCGCCGAGTGCCGAATTGGTGGTACTGGCAACCACCGTGCCTACCGGGGTATCGCGCTGCACAACCACTGTGCCAAAGCTCAGGGCGACCGAGTCATCTGGCCCAAATCGGCCGTCCATAAACGAGCAGGTGGCCAGCGCGCCTTTTGAGGCCAGAAACAGCAGTGCACAAGTCATCACGCGCGGGCGAAATACTTTTTTCATTACGTTTTTCATCGTCATCTCTTTTTCCGAAGCCGCGCTTAGCGACACTGTGCGTCAAGGGAGGAAATAGCCGCCGTCGTCTCATCATGGGTCAGGCTGTAACTCACCCGGCACTGGCGATCCGCACCTTTGCCCCACTGCACCAGCAGCGTACCTTTAGGCTGCAAACCGGCGAGATAAACCTGGCCGCCGTCCCCGACGATACCGCTGCCGCCGCTGCGGTCGGCTTCATTGGCAACCGTGGCGCCAAACGGTACGGCTTTGCCGTTCGGGCGAATCAGGGTCATCAGCACCCGCAGCCCGACCTGGGCGCGGTAATCGGCGCGCACTACGGCCCCGCGTGTGGGCACCACGGTGCGGCTGGTTTGCTCGAGGTCGACGTTTTCTTTCAGGCTTTCGGTGCTCAGCGTGACGTCGTTATGGCGGTACGGCATTAAGTTCGGCACCAACGCGTAGCCGCGATAGTCGGTTTTAACCCCGGTCTGGTTATTCACCGCCACACCTGAAGCGCCCGGCACTTTCACCAGGCCGAACGTCTCGCCAAGCTGCTGTCCGGCGGTGATGCCGTCCGCGTGGGCCACAATCGAACCCTGCACGCCATAGTTCAGGTTGCGCTGCCCGCTGGCGTAGCTGTAAGCCCCGTTCACTTCGCCGTAGGTGCCGCGATAGTTGAGGCTGGTGTAGCCGGAGTTTTCACGCTCACGCGAGGCATAACCCTGGGTCACGTTCCAGTTAAGGTTTTTGCCTTCCAGCGCGGTGCCGTTCAGGCCAACGCTATTCACCGTTCCGCGCGACTTGCTGCTGCTGACGCCGTAGCTGGCGTAGCTGTTGCTCAGCCAGCGGCCCAGCGGCAGGCTGATATTCAACGACACGACCTGGTCACGTTCGTAGGTTTTGCCGTACCCGGTCGTCGCCCCCGCCTGGGACGTGTTGCGGTTCAGGGCATAGTTCAGGCTATAGCTGATGCCGTTCCAGCTGTTGTTGTAGCCCACGTTCCACGAAGCGGTTTTCCGGGCGCCGTTCCAGTAGTCTTCGCTGATAGCCCCGACGGATAAATACCCGCGATCGCCGCCGAGATCCTGGCTCAGCGTCAGCTCCGCACGGTTGCGCTTTCTGTCGTTTCTCAGGGCATAGGCATTATCTCGGTAGGTTTCCAGCACATCCGACAGCGAGGTAAAGCCTTCGGTTGAGTAGCGATAGCCGGCGATGGCGACGTGCGTGCCCGTCTCGGCGAGGCTTTTGCTGTAGCGCACCCGCCACGACTGCCCCTGGCTGGCCGCCTGTTCCTTCGGCTGGCCCCAGGACTGGGTCAGATCGGCAGAAATCGCCCCGAGGGTACCGAGATTCTGCCCGACGCCCGCGGCGAACGAGCGATAATGCTCCGCCAGCTGAGCGCCGCCGTAAACGGTCATGCCTTTTCCAACGCCGTAAATGGCGGTTCCCTGGCTGAACGGGGTCTTTTCGACGCTGCTGTCATAGGCACGGTATTCGCCGCCGGTCAGGCTGAAGCGCAGCCTTCCTTCTCGCTGTAATACCGGCAGGGATGCAAATGGCACCACCATGCTCTGCTCGCTACCGTCGGCTTCTTTTACCGTCACGTACAGGTCGCCGCTGCCTCCGGTCGGGAACATGTCGGTAATTTCGAACGGGCCTGCGGGGACCGTGGTCTGGTAAATCACGTAGCCATTCTGGCGAACGATCACCTGAGCGCTGTTGCTGCGGGCAATGCCGCGTACCACGGGAGCATAACCGCGCTGGCTTTCCGGCAGCATTTCATCGTCGGAGGCCAGCTGCGCGCCACGGAACGGCACGCTGTCGAACACGTCAGACGGTGCAAGGCTTTCGCCGAGCGTAAGCTGGCTTTTCAGCGAAGCAATACTGCGCTGAACATAGCTATAAACGGTGCTCCATTTATCCCCTTCGCCGTTGCTCCGCGACCACGTGGAGTAGTTGCGCAGCCGCCACGGACCGAAGTTAACGCCCGGCCGCAGGTTCAGATACTGGCTGCTGCCCACCCCGCCGTGCTGGCCTTCAAGATCGCTCATGCCGTTAAAGCTGTAGTTCAGCAGCGCGGCATTGATGCCCTCATCCCACTGAGAAGGAGGCACATAGCCGCGAATGCGCGGGCTAACCGCTGCCTGGGGAATAGAGAGATCGAGACGTTGGGCGCTAAAAACAAATTCAGCATTCCCTTCGGGGATCGCAGCCAGCGAAGCACAGTTTTCGCCTGGCGTTTGCAGCTCGGGATATAAATCCACCCGCACGCCATACTGTGCCAGCTCCGCCGCGGTCAGGCACGGCTGCAGCCCTTTATCCTCGGTCTGGAAAAACGTCACCGCCCTGCTGTCCACCTGCTCGCCGTTGAGGTAGATATCCACCGGGTAGCTGCCCGGAAGCTGACCGCCGTTTTCAAACGCCGAGAGATCGGGCGCGGTGCCGGCGTCACCCGTGTGCTGGAGCAGCGCAGGATTAAAGTAATCCTTTGCCTCCACCGACAGCGAAGCCAGTAGCAGTGCGATAGTGGTGGCCAGACAGGTTGGCCGCGTTTTTCCGAAGCAAGCAAAAAAGGGCATAGTTTTATTCCAGCGAATTCGATTCTTTAAAGGGAGGCTTTGTGCGCTGCGCCAACGGCGCCGTAGTCGCTGATGACCTTCCATTCGACCTGGCCGCCGCGTACGTCAGCAGGCAGTTCAATCCGGGTCGAGGAGCGTGGTGCCACGTAGGTGGCCTTATCAAGCGGGCGGCCACCGAAGCTGACCGACTGGAAGTTGATGTAATAAGGCGTCGGGTTGGTGACCGACAGAGCCTGGCCCTGGCGTGCCCATTTAAGCTGGCTGCTGGCGTTGTCCGGCGCTTCGCCCTTCAGCGCAGCCGGGCGATAAATCAGCTTGATGCGGGTGTTGATAGCCAGCTGCAAGGTATTTTCAGCCACCGACGCGTCGGTCGCGGGAATCGATTTAATATTCAGCCAGAACAGCGTTTCGCGGTCCGCCGGCAAACCGGCCCCGGTCTGCATAATACGCAGGGTGTTCTTTTGTTTGGCGTCGAGGCGGAACAGCGGCGGCGTGATGATAAAGCTGCGTTTATCGCTGTTGCCCGCTTCGTTCTCCACCCACGACTGAATCAGGTATGGCGAGGCATCGGGGTTGTCGAGACCGATTGCCGCTTCTTTTTTCTCACCGTCGTAAATAACTCGCGTGCCGCCCACGACAACGCCAGCGTGAGCAAGACCGCTTCCTGCGAGTAAACCTGCTAACAGCAGAGAAGAGAGTGTTGTCTTCACAATAGAGACTCCAGAGAGAGGGAATAAAAGCCGGCCCGCTGGCCGGCTGGAGTAATTGCGTCAGGCAATCAGTTGTAAACCACGCTGAAGGTAGCGGTGGCGTTTGCCGGACCGGCGGTCACGGTTGCCGCTTTAGCCACATAGGCCGCGTTAAATTTCAGCGTGTTGGTGCCAGTCTGAGCCAGAGCGATGCTCTGAGAAGGCGTGAACAGCGGCAGCACGGTGTTGTCCGCGTTACGGATCTGAATGCCTACGCCGGTTGCCACGCCAGCCCCTTGGGTCAGTTCCAGCGCAGAGTTATCGCCCTGGTATGCGGTGCCGTCGAATTTCACGGTAGCGCTGGTCACGGTTGCCGGGCAGCTGGTCAGGTCAATCTGGAAGGCCGTTGCGCCCGCAGTGTCACCCTGTGCGGCGAACGCTTTATCGCTCACCTGCCCCAACGTAACGGTCTGGCTGGCGCTAGCAGGGGAGACGGTGCAGGCCGCATCGATAATTTCGCCGTTAAACTGAATGGTGCCGTCGGCCGCGTTAGCCGTTGAAACTGCCGCCCCGCTGATAACGGAAAGTAATGCCAGAGCGTGTAATTGTTTTTTCATAAAATGTAATTCCTGTGAATAAATGAAGTTCAACGCCGGACACCGTATTAACCTTCCTGCATAACCGTATGGGTTTATGAAAGATACGCATGCGAAACTTTTCGATAAAGAAAAGGCAGTGAGTTATCGGTCATTCCTGTATTAAGTTAGCAAGGCGAGTCATATTGTGAACATTCATAAATGTCGCATTCACACACGAACCATTAATTAATTTTCACTTTACATGAACCAACGCATATCCTTTGCAGCCTGTGGTGAATATACGCTCCGGTATATCCCCGTCTTGTGGAACTCACTATACCCCGGCTAAAGAAATAAACATTCAGAATGGCGTCAGACCGTTGTCATCATAATCATCAATCTCTGTCATCCCAGGACTACAAAATCACCACAAACCCTCGCCACCCTCACCAGGCAAGGTGCCAGCGATCAATGAGAAAAACAAACAACCCCGACATCCATTATTTTTGTATTGATATAAACGCCTGTTTTATGTCAGCCTTTATAGAGAAAACAAAACCGAGAGAAAATAATGGCGACCCTGTTGATAATAGACGACCATCCCATGGCGCGGCTGGCTATTCGCATGCTGCTTGAAAAAGATGGTCATCACGTCCTGGCAGAATCCGGCGACGGCTCCGAGGCTTTTAAATTAATTCAAAAACTAACCCCGGAAATTGTCGTGGTGGATTTAGACATCCCGGGACTGAGCGGTGTGGAATTAATAGAGAAATTAAGAATTCATGATTTCTCTGGCCGTTTATTAGTGCTGACCGGGCGCGACGACGAGCATTATTTAAGCCGCTGCATGAACAGCGGTGCGGACGGCTTTGTCGGTAAAGGAAATAATCTGGATGAATTACAGGATGCGGTCCGCGCGGTCGAGCGTGGTTATGGCTATTTTCCGCTACGGCGCCAGACCAGCACCAAAAACGCCAGACCCGCCGGTGAGGTTGAGGCCGTCAAGCGGCTGTCAAACCGCGAGTTACAGGTGCTGCGCTATCTGAGCCGGGGCGTCAAGGTCATGGATATCTCCGAAAAAATGCACATCAGCAACAAGACGGTCAGCACCTATAAAACTCGCCTCATGACCAAGCTGCAGGTCAGTAACACCATGGAGTTGATTGACTTTGCCCGCCGCCACAGCCTGGACTAAGCCGATGTACAACCTGTTGATTCTGCTTCTGGGCCTGATTATTTTTTCCCCGGCGTATGCTGACCGCGCTACAAAGCCGGAACGGCTGCATATTCTAAGCCGTGAAAGCTATCAGCCTAAAGCCTTCACCCTTGATGACAAAGACTGGCGCTGGTTAGGCAATAAACGCGAGCTGCATGTTGCCGTCTGGCAGCCCGAAATCCCCCCGCTTTATCTCTACACCGGCAACAGCCGCTACGAAGGGATGATCGCCGACTACATCCACCTGATAGCGCAATATCTGGGGCTACGCGTCAACGTACAGATGTTTGCGGACCGCGACGCTGCGCTAAGCGCGCTGGCTCAGCATAAAGTGGATATGGTCGCCGATCCTTCTGGCAAAGTGCTGCCGCAGCACGCCAGGCTCGTCCCCTCCAACAATTTTATTAGCGACCATCCGGTGCTGGTACATCGAAAAAGCAGCAACGGCGCCCCCTTTCGCTACCAGCCAGGCATGCGGCTGGCCATCGCCCGCTGGTACGTGGATGACAGCTGGATAGAGCAGAATTTTCCCGGCGTGACCCTCCGCCATTTCGCTACCGACGAACAGGCCATGGCCTCGGTTGCCTTCGAAGAAAATGACTTTTATATCGGCAACCTGGTGACCACGTCTTACCTGCTGGAGCGTAACTACTCGCATTTTCTCGCCTTTCAGCGGGTCTATCCTGAGCGGGAAACCGGCAGCCATTTTGTGCTGCGCAGCGAAGATTTACCGCTGATGCGGGCGGTTAATCGCGCGCTCGACGCCATCCCCCGCATTCAGCATCAGGTTATTCTCCAGCAGTGGAGCGAGCGGGCTAACCTCTGGCGCGTCAGCAAGCAGGTTGAGTTCTCCGGGGCTGAAAAAAAATGGCTGGCGCGGCACCCCTCGGTGAAAGTGTCGGTCAACGCTTTTTACGCGCCCTTCACCATGATCGATGCCAACGGCAATTTTTATGGCGTCACCGACGATATTTTGCGGCTGATTCGGCTGCGTACCGGCCTGCATTTCGAACCGGCCCCGGCGGATTCGGTCAGCGCAATGGAGCAGCAAATTGACGACAAAAAAGCCATGTTCATCGGCGCGGTCAGCCATAGCGAGGAGCGGAATCAGAACCTGTTATTTTCCCGGGCTTACTTCACCTCACCCTTTGTGATGGTTCAGGCCAAAGGTAAAAACTACGCCTCCCCGCTCCCTGCCGGCACGCGCGTTGCCATCGTCAGCAAAAACAGCCTGATCCCGGAGCTGCGACAGCTTAATCCCGACGTGCGCATTATTGAAACCGCCAACGCCAGCATTGCGATGCAGATGGTCGACGACGGCAAAGCCGATATCGCCATTCACTCCCTGTTTGGCGCCAGCTATATGATTGACCGCTATTTTCGCGACCGCCTGAAGATTGGCGGCCACGTGGGCGGCCAGACCGCCGGGATCGCCTTTGCCGTCTCGCGCGATCAGCCTGAACTGCTCAGCATCCTGAATAAGTCGCTGGAGAACATTTCCCCGGCGGATATCAACAGCATCATCAATAAATGGCAAACCCGGCCCGACGTTCGGCTGGATACCTGGGAGCTGTATAAAACCCAGTTTTGGCTGGTATTCAGCGTGGCCGGAGTGTTGATCCTCACCTCGCTGATTTGGGTCTATTACCTGCACAGGGAAGTCAGAGCCCGCCTGCTGGCGCAACAAAAGCTCCAGGCGCAGCTGGAATACAATGAAACCCTGACCCACGCGCTGTCGGAGGAGCGAGAGCGCGCCGAACAGGCTAACCGGGCTAAAAGCACTTTTCTGGCGACGATGAGCCATGAAATTCGTACCCCGGTAAGCGCCATCATTGGGCTGCTTGAGCTGTCCGTAAAAGCCAATGAAAGCTTGCCGGAAGAAGAAGATCCGATCCGCGTCGCCTGGGAATCTGCCCGTACCCTGATGGGGCTTATCGGCGACATCCTGGATATGGCGAGAATTGAGTCCGGCCGTCTTGAGCTTGCGCCTGAATGGGTAAAAACCACCGATCTGCTGCCGCCCGTAGTCCGCGTATTTGAAGGTCTGGCCCGGCAAAAAAGCCTGCGCCTGCGCTGCATTCTTTCCCCGCCGCTGCCTTATCAGGTCTATATCGACCCGCTGCGTTTTCGCCAGGTACTCTCAAACCTGGTGAGCAACGCCATCAAGTTCACCGAGCGGGGCTGTGTCAACGTGGATATCACCGCGCTGGAGAGCCCCCCTGCCGATAGCGTGCTGCTGAGGATAAGCGTCGTGGATACCGGCAAAGGGATTAGTCCCGAGGAGCAGGAAGATATTTTCTCCCCGTGGGTGCAGGCAAAAAATGGCCGAGGGCAAAGCGGCTCAGGGCTTGGGCTGGCTATTTGTGCCCAGCTTGTAGAGATGATGGGGGGCAACATTATGATGAAAAGCCTGCCGGGCCACGGCACCGAAGTCAGCTTTACCGTACCGGTGGCACAAAGCCAGCGTCGGCCGGAACAGGTGGTTCAGAAAAACCAGCCGCAGGCGGTACAGCATTATCCCCTGAGTATTCTGGCGGTGGATGACCACCCGGCCAACCGGCTGCTGCTGCGTAGCCAGCTGGTTCACCTGGGCCACAAAGTTACGGAAGCCCGTGACGGCGAAGAGGCCTGGGCGCTATGGCACGATAACGCCTTCGATGTGGTGATAACCGACTGCAGCATGCCGGGGATGGACGGACCGGCGCTGACGCGGCTTATCCGCCAGCATCAATCCGAGCCGGTGATTATCCTTGGGCTGACGGCCAATGCCTGGCCAGAAGAGCGCACCCGCTGCAAGATGGCGGGCATGGACGATTGCCTGTTTAAGCCGTTACAGCTGCCCCAGCTGGAAGCGATTTTAACCAGCGTGATGAAAAGCAAACAGGCAGCCCTGGCGGAGCCCGCAGGCCTTGATAAGCTGGTGAACATCGAGAAACTTAAGGCGATGAGCAGCCATGACGGCAGCATGCTCGGTGAACTGCTCAGGCTGACGCTGCAAAGCAATGAGGAGGACTTACGCCTGGCAGAAGATCTGTTTAGCCTGCAGGATTGGCCTGAACTCGCCTCCTGCGTGCACCGCATCTCCGGGGCAGTACAAATATGCGGGGCAGAACGGGCGGAAAGCGCCTGCCGTAACCTGGAGGCCGCCTGCCGTGAAGCCGTCGCCGATGAGGTCGAAATCGAGGATTTGTGGCTGAAGTGTTCCAGCGCTGTGGAAGAGTTTAACCAGGCGATTCATGCCTGGCTAAACGACGAGGAATTTAGTCCATAACCTTCTCTAAATCGATCAGCTCTTCCAGCGTCAGCATGTTGCCCTGCGTCACCGCCAGGGCATCGTCCAGCCCTTTATTGTAGAGGGCTGGCGCCATTCTTTTGACCAGCTCATCGAGGAAAAACTCGGATTCGAACTGGCCAATTTGCAGGTCGTGTTTGTCGGCCAGCCAGTCGGTGATGAAGTCGCTCAGCTTGCGGTAATCCTCGGCGGGTAATTCAATCTTTTTCATTACGCCTCCACGTCCGGCACCACCAGCGACTCGCCGATGGCGTAGAACTGACCGCCGGCAATGTAATGCAGGCTGCGCAATTCAGGGGCCGAAGTTTCAAACGACCAGTGGCCGTTCTGGAAAACGCGGTTGTCCGCCCATGCGCCAATAATCTCGCCGATAAACAGATCGTGCGCCTGGTGGTTGTGGGGTTCAGGAATGAGCTTACAGACCATCCAGGCAGTGCAACCTGCGACAAGCGGCACGCTGTGCCCCGGCGCGCGGAACAGCTCCACGCCGGACTGCTCGAGCTTGTCGGGCATCTCTTTCAGGCTGTGGGTACCCAGAAAATGGGTCATTTTGATCTGGGCGGCGCAGGGCACCTGGATAACAAAGGTGCCGCTCTCTTCGATAAGCGCGCGGGTGGCGGTGATTTTATCCAGCACCACCATCAGTTTTGAGGGGGTAAAATCCAGCGCACAGGCCCAGGCGGCGGTCATCACGTCGTCTACGCCATTGTGATGGGCAGACACCAGCACCGTTGGGCCGTGATTGATCAGGCGGTATGACTTTTCTAACGGAACTTCAATGATATGTGGGTCCATACTTCGCATCCAGTTTTCATCAGGTTGCCGTCAGTTTGCCTGAACAATTAGCGCATTACTTTTCCTTTTTGTGGCTTAGCTTATGGGGCAGGCAAATCAGCACCAGGCCGACAAAAATAGCCGCCACGCCGATAAGCTTTTCCGGACTAAACTCTTCGTTGAGCCACGGCAGATTAATGGCTGCAAACCACACCAGCACGTAGCTCAGGCTTAAAAGCGGATAAGCCTTGCTGAGCGGAATACGCTTCAGCGCCATATACCAGCAGCCCATGGAGAACGCATAGGCGGCCAGGCCGCAAATCAGCGCCAGCAGGCCGTAGCCGCCAAACAGCACCGACATAGCAAACGCCAGGCTCAGCGAAGCGGGCGGGAACTGAATCATCGCCCATTTCATGCTGAGCTGTGCCCCGCTCACCAGCAATACGCTCATTAACGCCCAGATATACCCCATCAGGCGTGCCCTCCCAGCGCGATGATGCCCAGGATAATCAAAATCACCCCCAGCCAGTGGTGAGCGGAAATTCTCTCTTTCCAGATCCACCGCGCGGCAAGGGTGATAAAGATAAAGTTCAGGCTGAGCATCGGGTAAGCAATGCTCACTTCGACGTGCTGGAGCACCAGCAGCCAGACGAGCATGCCCAGCCCCAGCAGCAAGATGCTAAGCCCGAGCCACAGCATCAGGTGGCGGCGCCCCGCCCCCTGTGCCGCTTGCTTCTGGCACAGCTGCCCGCCGCAGCTAAGCAGGCTGGCCAGAATAATCAGCGCAATATTCATGGCTGAGCGTCGTACTCAAACAGAACAAAGCGTCCGCTGTTTGCCCGATGATCTGGCGTCGGAAGTTTCAGGTCATTAAGATCGCTGTTATTGGATACCAACAGCAGCAGCGAGACTTTGCCCTGCTTGCGGTGTTCCGCCAGCCAGGACTCGAACTGCTCAGAGCCAACGTAGCGATCTTTTACATCCGGATAGTCGAGACCGTAACGCAGTTCGCCCGCCTGACTATAGAGGTTGATATCGCTGCGCTTCATCTCCCACGCAACCCCGGCGGCGATGCCTACGTTGTTGGTGAAGATGTAGCGGCTGTCTTCCAGCTGCGGACGCATTGCGTGAATAAACGCCTGCGGCTGCTTGGAGTTCTCCACCTTCGATGGGATCACCACGCCGACCAGCAGCGCCAGACCCAGCGGGCACAGTGCCGCCCAGTACCAGCGCTTCGCCGTCTGGCTCAGGGTCAGAAGGCCAAACAGCCCCCAGACCGCAAACGCCAGGCACGCCAGAACGACTTTGAGGCTTTCATTGGCGGCATAAACCGGATGTCTTGCCAGCCCCCACGGCGCGAGGAAGAAGGCCACGGTAATCACACAGGCCGAACCGAACGCCAGGTTTATCCAGCCGTTGACGCGCAAAACGGCAGACCCGCTTTTCGCCAGCTCAACCGCATGACGCGCCATCAAGATAGCCAGGGGCGCAAAGCACGGCAGAATATAGGTGGGCAGCTTGCCCTTCGCGATGCTGAAGAACAAGAATGGCATCACTATCCAGCCCAGCAGGTAAAAGGCTCCGCCCTGCTCAGCACGGCCTTTCCAGCCGCTTTTCAACGCGCCGGGCAACAGCGCCAGCCACGGCAGGCTGCCGGCAATCAGGAACGGAATGTAATACCAGAATGGGGCTTTGTGCTGCGCGTCTTTCTCGGCGAAGCGCTGAATATGCTCTACCCAGAAGAAATAGTGCCAGAAGTCAGGTTCCGCTTTAGCGATCGCCACGGCCCAGGGCAGCGTGATCAGCACCGCGCTCAGTACCGCAATCGGCCCGAACAGCAGAACTTCTTTCCAGCGTTTCTGGGCAATCACCCACGGCAGGACGCCAATCACCGGCACCGCCAGCGCCAGGAAGCCTTTGGTCATCACGCCCATGCCGCAGGCGAGGCCCAGCAGAACATAGCCGCCAATCCTGCCGCCGGTGGTTTTGGCCGTACTGGCTAACCAGAAGCTGCACATCGCCGCCGTCATCCACAGGGTGATCATCGGGTCGAGAACGGAATAAGTCCCGATGCCATAGACCAGCAGGCAGGTGAGGAAGATAACCCCCGCCAGCACCGCGACCGTTTTGTCACGCCACAGGCGGAACGCCAGCCAGCCGGTCAACAGCGCGCTCAGGGTCACCGAGAAAACGGAGCCAAAACGCACGGCAAAGTTGTTCTGCCCGAAGATAAACTGGCTGATGTTGTTGATCCAATACCCCGCGACAGGCTTTTCGAAATAACGCAGATCGAGGAAATGGGGAACAACCCAGTTGCCGGACTGCAGCATTTCACGGCTGATTTCCGCATAACGCGTTTCATCCGGCTGCCACAGGTGGCGGAACTCCAGCGGTACAAGGTAAAGCAAGGCAAAACAGACCAGAAGGGCCATTCCATATTTTGCTGTTTTCATCGGTTTACGACTCTATAAGTTGTTGGCAACCCAGCCAGCCTTCCCGGCCTGGGATTGTCCCGCGCACAATTTTGCCTTTCGGCAGCGTGGATAAATCGTCCGGCAGAAGCTCGCTGAGCGGGCAGAACTGAATTCCCTCCGCCGCGGCCATTGCCAGCAATTCACTAAAGGAATCTCGCATCACCATCCCTTCGACTTCCGCATGGATGGTGTAAACCGGTGTGCCGCTGTCCTGGTGAATTTTATCCAGGATAAAGCGGTTAAAGCTCTCTTTACTGACCTCAGTCCCAATCACTTCGTCCCAGGTGGGCAACGTCACGGGAATTTGCACCGCCGCCTCCCTGCCGTCAGACAGGACAGGGATAAACGGCGTGGTGCCGCGACAGTCGCTGTTGTACCGGAACGGGAAAGCAGACTTCGCTTTCACCACGCGCTGGTCAGCACGCCAGCCGGCCACCGCCGAACAGCTTACCGGCTGGCCGACAATTTTCTGCAGCGCGTCCAGCCCAAGGCGAATCTGGTGTTCGAGCTTGTCCTGCTCCCAGACGCCCGCCCAGGCCTGCCAGGCATGGTGATCCCAGGCGTGGAGTCCCACTTCATGGTGGTCCGCCGTCGCCGCAATAACCTCAGCGTTGCCCGCGCCAATCTGGCGGCCCGGCCACGCGGTGCCCGCGAGCAGAATATCCCAGCCGTACAGCGATGCCGCGTTAGAACGCAGCATCTTCCACAGGAATTTGGGCTTGATCAGGCGCCACAGGTGGCGCCCCATATTGTCTGGCCCAACGCTGAAGAAAAAGGTTGCCTGAGTCGAGTGTAAACTCAGCGTCTCCAGAAGGTTTGGCACCCCTTCACGGGTGCCTCGCCAGGTGTCGACATCAATACGCAGGCCGACTTTTCTCATGAAGCGGGATCCGTCAGCTCAACGGTTTTCAGGAAGAAGTCCAGCGTTTCGTCGATGGTTTTCTCCATGTGCACTTCAGGCGTCCAGTCCAGCAGGCGCTGCGCGTTGCGGATGCTTGGCTTACGGTGCTCAACGTCCTGGTAGCCTTTGCCGTAGTACGCGCTGCTTTCCACTTCACGGAAACCGGCAAACGGCGGGAACTGGCTGCGCAGCGGGTGACGCTCGAAGCTTTCCAGCAGCATTTCTGCCAGCTGTTTGATGCTCGCTTCGTTATCCGGGCTACCGATGTTGATTATCTGTCCGTCGCAGTTATTGTTTTTGTTTTCAATAATGCGGAACAGCGCTTCGATGCCGTCGCCGATGTCGGTGAAGCAGCGTTTCTGCTTGCCGCCGTCGATAAGCTTGATCGGCGAACCTTCTACCAGGTTAAGGATCAGCTGGGTGATGGCACGGGAGCTACCGATACGCGCGGCGTTCAGGTTGTCCAGACGCGGGCCCATCCAGTTAAACGGACGGAACAGCGTGAAGCGCAACCCTTCTTTTTCGCCGTATGCCCAGATAACGCGGTCAAGCAGCTGCTTGGACACGGAGTAGATCCAGCGCTGTTTGTTGATTGGGCCAACGATCAACGGGGAGTTATCTTCGTCAAACGAGGCGTCGGTACACATGCCGTACACTTCGGAGGTGGACGGGAAGATAATGCGTTTTTTGTACTTCACGCAGTCGCGGATGATTTTCAGGTTCTCTTCGAAGTCGAGTTCGAAAACGCGCAGCGGGTTACGGGTGTATTCGATTGGGGTAGCAATCGCCACCAGCGGCAGCACAACGTCACATTTCTTAATGTGGTACTCGATCCACTCGGAGTGAATGCTGATGTCGCCTTCAACGAAGTGGAAACGCTCGTTACCGATGAAGCGAGAGATAGCGTCGGAGCCGATATCCAGGCCGAAGATCTCGAAGTTGTCATCACGCAGCAGGCGTTCGGTCAGGTGGTTACCGATAAAGCCGTTCACGCCGAGGATAAGCACGCGGGTACG
Organism: Cedecea sp. P7760; assembly: GCF_013386425.1. Lineage (NCBI taxonomy): Bacteria > Pseudomonadati > Pseudomonadota > Gammaproteobacteria > Enterobacterales > Enterobacteriaceae > Cedecea > Cedecea sp. P7760. The sequence goes on from NZ_JACARU010000065.1 coordinate 93,608, forward strand.
ACGCTTAATGGCGGAAACAGGTTTGCTGCTCAGGATTGCACCGCTGACCAGACCCAGGGACTGTGCAAGCTGGGAGCCCTGCATGTACACGCCGTTTTCAGCCTGGCCGGTGACCACTTCCAGAGCGCCGGTGCCGCAGGCAATAACCAGCGGGTTCACGGAGAGAATGGTGCCCGCTTTCGCGCCGTTGTTGCTTTCCAGCACGCGGCTTTTCCAGATAATAAATTTGCTGCCGCCCACGTAGCTGAACGCGCCCGGCCACGGTTCGGTTACCGCACGCACCAGGTTGTTGGCTTCTGCTGCGGTGCCTTCCCAGCTGATTGCGCCATCTTTTGGTGAACGGCCGCCGAAATAGGTGGCTTTAGCTTCGTCCTGCGCGGCCTGCGGGAAGTGACCGGTTTTGATCACCGGCAGGCTTTTCGCCAGCAGGGATTTCGCGGTTTCACACAGTTTGTGATGCAGGGTCAGCGCGGTATCTTCTGCGGCGATTGCCACGCGTTCCTGGGCAACGATGTCGCCGGCGTCTGCGCGTTTCACCATGCGGTGCAGGGTTACGCCGGTTTCGGTTTCACCTTTCACCAGCACCCAGTTCAGCGGTGCGCGGCCGCGGAATTTCGGCAGCAGAGATCCGTGCAGGTTAAACGCGCCTACGGAAGCGCAGTTCAGGACTTCTTCGCTCAGCAGATTGCGGTAGTAGAAGGAGAAAATCACGTCAGGCTGAGCGTCTTTAATGCGGTCAACCCACAGCGGGTGGTTCACATCTTCAGGAGCAAAGACCGGAATACCGAATTCTGCCGCCGTGCGGGCGACAGAACCAAAGAAGTTATTCTCAGCCGCGTTATCCGGGTGAGTATAAATTGCTGCAATGTCATAGCCTGCTTCAACCAGGGCACGAACACCCACACAGCCCATATCGTGATAGGCGAAAACAACTGCTTTCATTATTGATTTTCCTCTGAAGATAAAGCGGTTTCACTGCTAACTACGCGTTGAATAAAGTAACGAGGGCGAGCCCGCACGTCGTTATAGATACGGCCAATGTACTCACCGAGGAGCCCCATACCGATAAACTGGGCGCCAATAAAGGTGAAGAGCACGGCGAAGAGCATGAACACCCCATCCGCCGCCCACTGTGGGCCAAGAGCCAGACGTAACACCACCAGCAGCACGGCCAGCGCGAAACCAGACAGCGCGATAATGCTGCCCACAACGCTCAGCAAACGCAGCGGCGTGGTGGTCAGGCAGGTGATCAGGTCATACATCAGGTTGATGAGGCGCATAAAGCTGTACTTCGAGTCGCCAAACTGGCGCTCGTCGTGGTGCACCGGGATCTCCACCGCGCGACGGGCAAAGGTATTTGCCAGGATCGGGATAAAGGTGCTGCGTTCGTGACAGTGCAGCATCGCGTCGATGATGTGGCGGCGGTAGGCGCGCAGCATACAGCCGTAGTCGCCCATCGCTTTGCCGGTGGTACGCTGGATCAGGTGGTTGATCATCTTCGAGGCGCGTTTGCGGAACCAGCTGTCCTGGCGGTTCTGGCGCACGGTGCCTACCACGTCATAGCCTTCGTCGGCTTTCTCAACCAGCCGCGGAATTTCTTCCGGCGGGTTTTGCAGGTCGGCATCCAGGGTGACAATCAGGTCACCGGTGACGTGGCTAAAGCCGGCCATAATGGCCGAGTGCTGGCCATAGTTACGGTTCAACAGCACCGCGACGATGTGGCTGCCGGGCGCTTCTGCCGCCTGGGTCAGCATAGCGGCGGAGTCGTCGCTGCTGCCGTCATCGATAAGGAGGATTTCGTAATCGCGGTTCAGCTTTTGGCAAGCTTCCGTGGTACGACGAAGCAGCTCAGGCAGGCTGTCCTGTTCGTTGTACACCGGGATCACAACGGATACTTTTTTGATGGTTTCCGGGGTCGTCATCTTAGAGTCCTGCTATTTCACGTAAGGCGGTAATGACTCGGGAAGTGTCATCGTCAGTCATGGTAGGGAACAGCGGGATCGAGCAAATGCGCTCGCTATTCCAGTCGCTGTTCGGCAGCTGAAGCTGCGGATAGCGTTCACGGTAATATTTCTGGGTGTGGGCCGCGCGGAAATGCAGGCCGGTGCCGATGCCGCGCTCTTTCAGGGCTTCCATCAGGCCGCTACGGGAAATGCCGCAGGTGGCTTCGTCTACGCGGATGATAAACAGGTGCCAGGCGTGGCGGTGCTGCCATTCTGGAACGGAAAGCGGCAGGAATGGCGTATCGGCCAGCTCTTTGAGATAGCGTTCGGCAATTTCCTGGCGACGGATATTGATCTGTTCAAGTTTGCCCAGCTGCACCAGCGCGATAGCCGCGTTGATGTCCGCGAGGTTGTATTTGAACCCCGGAGAAATCACCTCCGCCTGCGGCGCGCGGCCGTGGGTCTGGCGGTCAAAGGCGTCGACGCCCAGACCGTGGAATTTCAGGCTACGAATGCGGTTTGCCAACTGGTCGTCGTCGGTGACGATCAGGCCGCCTTCGGCGCAGGTCATGTTCTTGATGGCGTGGAAAGAGAAGATAGCGGTTCCCTGAGAACCTACGTGCTTGCCTTTGTATTCCGTGCCTGCCGCGTGGGCAGCATCTTCAATCACCGGAATACCGTGGCGTTCGCCAATCGCGCGGATAGCGTCGATGTCGGCAGGCGCGCCCGCGTAGTGCACGGGAATAATCGCTTTTGTGCGAGGAGTAATTGCCGCCTCGATGGCTTCTGGCGTGACCATCAGCGTGTCGCGATCGACGTCAATCATCACCGGCTCTGCGCCCAGCAGAACAATCATGTTCAGCGTGGAAACCCACGTCAGTGAGGGTGTGATAACCTCGTCACCGGCCTGCAGCCCAAGGGCCATCAGGGTTACGTGCATCCCGCCCGTCGCGGAACTTACTGCAATCGCATGTTTATTGCCCGTTAACTCGCAAAATGCCTTCTCAAGCGCCTGGTTTTTCGGCCCGGTGGTTATCCAGCCGGATTGCATGACTTCCGTTACCGCTGCAATTTCTTCCGCACCTAACGCTGGACGTGAAAAAGGCAGAAAATCACTCATTACGTGGATTCCTTATTAAATCTCTGAACGCCAAAAGCTGACGGGATAATGAATCAGGCTAATTAAATAAAAGTACAACATTCAGGAAGTACGGCCTGCTTTGCTAAACGACTAATCAATGAAAAGAATTTAACAAAGAAATCTTAGAACAGTATTAAGAAAGTGGGATATAACGAAAAATCGTGAAGTTAAGCATTGCTAGCTGGAAAGCGTTCTTAGAAAGAGGAAAATTGTCACCTAAAAATCACGATTATTGCGTCATTGTTTAATCATGGAATAATTCCGTGTGTGACAATTTATATTTAGCGCCCTTACGGTTGATTAAAAAAAAACCGCCTGAGAAATAGACGGTTTTTAATAATCAACGATGCAATTAACGCTTCGATTTACCCGGTAACGTTTTCATCAGCTCATCCGGGCTGATGGACGCCACCACGCTGCCCGGCAGCGGCATCTTCAGAATATGGTTCTTCATTTTGCCGACGACGTGCATTTCGCACGGGCGGCAGTCGAACTTCAGGGTCAACACTTCATCGCCGTGTACCAGCTGCATCGGGGTAGCCTTCCAGCTCTTAATGTTGCCCTTCGCCTGTTTCGGGCAGAGGTTAAACGCAAACCGCAGGCAGTGCTTGGTGATCATCACCGGTACGTCACCCTTCTCTTCATGTGCTTCATAAGCGGCATCAATCAGCTGCACGCCATAGCGATGATAGAACTCACGCGCCTTATGGTTGTAAACGTTCGCCAGGAAGCTTAAATGGCTGTCCGGGTAGACCGGAGGCGGCACGCTGACCGCTTTACGGCTGCCGCGCTGATAGCTTTGCAGACGCGCTTCGGTCAGCGCCTCGATGGCGTCACGGCGCAGCTGGTTAAGCTGGGCGTTAGGCACGAACAGCGCCTCTTCCAGCAGAATGTTCACCTTACGGGCGGAATACATGGTCTGGCCCAGCTTGGTCAGACCGTCACGCAGGCTGTCGAAGGCTTTCTGCGGGTTATTCGCCACGTCAAACTGGCCCGTAAGCGTTTGGCTGACGCTGACGCCCTCTTCGCTGGTCGCGGTCATCACCAGCTGCTGCTGACTGCCGCTCAGCTCGATATCCACCGCCACGCGGCGTTCGCTGGAGGTCTTCAGCAGCGCCTGCTGCCAGTTGTGGTCCAGATTACGGTTAAGCGGATGGTTCGGACGTACATTTTTCAGCGTTTCCGGCATTTCATTTGGCCAGACGCGATACTGATTTTTCCCGGTTTTTTCTACCGTATTGGCGCGAAAACCGACGATTTCACGCTTGATTAGCACGTTCAGGCCGTCGCCGTTGGTCAACGTGTTAGTGGTGGTAACGTCCAGATGGTCTTTGCTCACTTTCAGCACTTCACCCACCGGCAGGCCCACGAATTTCGGCGAGTCAAACGCGCCGATGTCGATTTTACGCTCGTTAACAAAGTAGTCGGTGCTGCCGCGGTGGAACGTTTTGTCCGGCGACGGAATAAAGTAGTGCGAGGTGACGCCGGCAGAGGCGCGGGTCAGATCGCTGCGCCCGTCCATCAGCTCGTCCAGCAGCTGGCGGTAATACGCGGTGATGTTTTTTACATAGCTCATGTCTTTGTAGCGTCCTTCAATTTTGAAGGAACGCACGCCCGCGTCCACCAGCGCCGCCAGGTTGGCGCTCTGGTCGTTGTCTTTCATCGACAGCAGGTGTTTTTCATAAGCCACTACGCGCCCCTGGTCGTCTTTCAGGGTGTAAGGCAGGCGGCAGGCCTGCGAGCAGTCGCCACGGTTGGCGCTGCGCCCGGTATGCGCGTGGGAAATGTTGCACTGCCCGGAGTACGCCACGCACAGCGCGCCGTGAATAAAGAACTCGATCGTCGCGTCAACGTTCTGATGAATAGCGGCAATTTGCTGCAGGTTCAGCTCGCGCGCCAGCACGATTTGCGAGAAGCCCGCATCTGACAGAAACTTCGCTTTTTCCGCACTACGAATGTCGCACTGGGTGCTGGCGTGCAGCTCAATCGGCGGCAGGTCCATTTCCAGCACGCCCATATCCTGCACGATAAGCGCGTCAATACCGGCTTCGTACAGGTCGATAATCATCGAGCGCGCGGGCTCCAGCTCGTCGTCGTGCAGAATGGTGTTCAGCGTGACGAAAATTTTCGCCCCATAGCGATGGGCAAACGGCACCAGCTCGGCCAGGTCTTGCAGGCTGTTGCCGGCGTTATGGCGAGCGCCAAAGCCAGGCCCGCCGATGTAAACCGCATCCGCGCCATGGAGAATGGCTTCGCGGGCGATGGCGGTATCACGGGCAGGGCTGAGTAATTCAAGTTGATTCGCGTGCAGGCGCATAGTTTGTCGTGTTCTGTAATGGGCGAAAGGCGGCTATTGTAGTCACTTCCCCCGCGCAAAAACAGGGGGATTATGCGGTCGTCGCGGGATAGTGGATCAGCGAGTGAAAATGCGTCTCATCGGCGCCTGAATTGCGGTAGGCGTGGGGGCGATCGCCGTGGAATTTCAGGCCTTCTCCGGCCGTCAAAATCTGCCATTCGCCGTCGACATTCATCTCCAGCGTACCGCTTATCACCACCACATGCTCAATCACGCCCGCGTCGTGCGCCGAAGATTCGCTCAGCGCGCCGGATGCCAGACGAATAGAAAAATGGTCAAAACGCAGCTGCGGATCGTAAGGAAACAGCGGCACCACCACCATTTCGCTGTGCTGCGGGTCGAAGACCGGGCGCACGGGTTCAACGCCGGCTTCCAGAAACACCGAAAACGGCACGTTAAAACCGGTGGCAATTTTCCACAAGGTTGCCACCGTCGGGCTGGACTCGTTGCGTTCGATTTGCCCGAGCATGGCCTTCGACACGCCGGTCTGCTCCGCCGCAAATGTCAGGCTCCAGCCTCTGGCCTGGCGCAGGCTTTTCAGGGTGTTCGCCAGATGTAGCGCAATGTCCATTTTCTTCCTCCTGTTGGCGGCGAAGTATAGCGCCTTGTGCGCTATAACGCACGATGCTATATTCCCCGGACGTTATAACGCACAACGAGTTTATTATGCGCCTTTCTTTGCTGCCGTTTCCCACTGTTCTGGCCGGTTTTGTTGCCGTGTTGGTCGGCTATGCCAGCTCCGCCGCCATTATCTGGCAGGCTGCAGATGCCGCCGGGGCCACGTCCCACCAAATAGCCGGCTGGCTGACGATGCTGGGCATTGCGATGGGCATCAGCACGCTGGGACTGACGCTGTGGTATCGCGCACCGATCCTGACGGCCTGGTCAACGCCGGGAGCCGCGCTGCTGGCCACCAGCCTGCCGGGGCATAGCCTGAGTGAAGCCATTGGCATTTTTATTTTTGCTTCGCTGCTGATCCTGATTTGCGGCGTGACCGGGCTGTTCGCCAGGCTGATGCGCCTGATCCCCCCTACGCTCTCCGCCGCCATGCTGGCCGGGGTTCTGCTCAGGTTTGGCCTGGATACTTTCACCTCGTTACAGGGTCACTTTTTGCTGGGCGGGAGCATGCTGCTTGGCTGGCTGCTGGCGAAGGTCTTTGCCCCGCGCTATGCCGTCGTCGTCGCCATGCTGATCGGCCTGCTGATTTGCCTCGTCACCGGCGAGCTTCACACGGGGAGCGTTCCGGTTTCTGTGGCGGTCCCCGAGTTCACTTCCCCGTCGTTGAGCGTGGCCAGCCTGTTGGGCATCGGCGTGCCTTTTTTCCTGGTAACGATGGCGTCACAAAATGCCCCCGGCATCGCCACGCTGGCGGCCTCCGGCTATAAAGTGCCGGTTTCACCGCTGATTGTCGTGACCGCCTTAATTGCCCTGTTGCTGGCGCCGTTCGGCGTGTTTTCGGTTTGTATCGCCGCCATTACCGCCGCCATTTGCCAGGGGGCAGAAGCCCATCCGGACAAGGACAAGCGCTGGCTTGCCGCCGCCGCTGCGGGCGTGTTTTATTTGATTGCCGGCGTTTTCGGCGGGTCGATTTCAACGCTGCTGACCGCCCTGCCGCTGGCCTGGATCCACACCCTTGCCGGGCTGGCCCTGCTGGGCACGATTGCCGGCAGCCTGCACCAGGCGCTGAATCACGAGCGGGACAGGGACGCGGCTATCGTCACGTTCCTGGTTACTGCCTCGGGGGTGAATCTGCTGGGCGTCAGCTCTGCGTTTTGGGGGGTAATTGCCGGAGGGATTTGCTATACCGCGTTTTCACGCCTTAAGCGCGCGTAGCTGCGACGGCGTGGCGCCAAAGACGCTTTTGAAGCGGTTGCTGAAATGACTGGGCGAGCTAAATCCGCAGGCCATGGCGATATCCGTTAACGGTAACCGCCCCTGGCGTACCAGCGTTTCTGCCTTCGCCATTCTGCGCTGCATAACGTACTGATGCGGCGCCTGGCCGGTCGACTGCTTGAACATGCGTGCAAAGTGGTACTCGCTGAGATCTGCCAGCCGGGCAAGCTCGCTGAGCGTCAGCGCTTCGCTGAGGTTCTGTTCGATGTACGCCTGCACGTTTCGCAGCACCGCAGGCGCAAGCCCGCCGCGCACCGTCGGCAGCTTCCACTGCACGCTGCTGTAATGCTGCACCAGGTGCGTCAGCAGCAGCGTGGAAGCCGTGCTTAGCGTCAGGTGATTCGCCCGCTGCTGCCAGTCGCTGCTAAGCAAGAAATGGCGATAAAGCTGGGTGATCCGTGCATCATCGGCAAAGGTTTTTTCATCGAGGTTGATGGCCGCCGGGCTGCGATCCCAAATCTGCGCGGCAATCTCTTTGAGGTGTTCGTCGGTGCAGTACAGATGCACAAACGAGAAGTCATCCCGCACGTCCCACGTCGATTCACTGTCTTCCGGCATGATACAGAAGCGATCCGGGCCGCCGCCGTTGCGCCAGCCTGAAGCCGTTTTTTGGTAGGTTTCGTACCCTTCGGTAACGTAAAGGCTGAGCGTGTGGTGATCGCAACGCTGGGTAATACAGTCGTTACCGTTTGACCAGGCGGCGAGCTGAACCCCTGAGCCAAGCTGAACGCTGCCGTTCAGGCGGGCTTTGTGCTGCTGCAGGTTTTCAAAGGCGTGATATGGCGTGGTCATAGGGGAAGTTGGCTTCTGGAACATACTGGCTAGTGTAAGGACTGCGTTCGGCCGTCGCCAGCGTCACGGTGAAAAAAAACCGCAAGAATATGTAAGTCGGCCCCCCGGATGAAAGCCGAAAGCAAAGCAAAAACGGATACTCGTGGTCTGATTTTGGCTGATGAGAACAACAATGAACGCTTTGCTTTATATTCTGGTGGTGGTGATTTGGGGGACAACGTGGATTGCCATTTATATGCAACAGGGGGTGGTTTCGGTCCCGGTGTCTATCTTTTGGCGCTTTGCCGTGGCGGCGGTGGTGATGCTGGTAGTCCTTCTGGCGCTGGGTCGCCTGAAGCGCATCGGGCTCAAAGACCACCTGTTTTGCGTGCTGCAGGGCGCGTGTGTGTTCGGTTTCAACTTCTTCTGCTTCTATCACGCCGCCGCGTATATCAGCTCCGGGCTGGAGTCGGTGATTTTCTCGATGGCGGTCTTGTTTAACGCCTTCAACAACTTGCTGTTCTTCCGCAAGAAGCCTTCTCCGCGCGTATTGCCCGCTGCGGCGCTCGGGATTGCCGGGATCGTCGCTCTGTTCTGGCACGATCTGGTTGCGACCCAAATGGCACCTTCGCTGCTCATCGGCATCGGCCTCAGCGCACTCGGCACGTTTGGCTTCTCTTTGGGGAATATGATCAGCGCCCGTCACCAAAGCCGGGGCCTGGAAACGCTGTCGACCAATACCTATGCGATGTTTTACGGCACCACGATTATGGGCGTGGTGGCGCTGGCGAGCGGCGAGTCGTTTATGCCTGACTTCACCGCGCGCTACATCGGTTCGCTGCTTTATCTCGCGATCTTTGGCTCGGTGATTGCTTTTGGCGCCTATTTCACGCTGGTTGGCCGTATCGGCGCAAGCCAGGCTGCCTACAGCACGCTGCTCTTCCCGCTGGTTGCGCTGACGCTGTCGACGGTTTACGAAGGCTACGTCTGGCACGCGAATGCGGTGCTGGGGCTGGTGATGATTCTGCTGGGCAACCTGGTGATGTTTGCGAAACCCGAGCAGTGGCTGCCGTGGCGTAGAAAACTGGCGTAATAAAAAACCGCAGCTTTTTCAGGGCTGCGGTTTTTGCCTGCATGACCGGCGTTATTTATTCGGCACGTCAAACATCGTGGCGTCGGTGGCTAAATCATCCACCACCTGTTTCAGGGTATCAACGGTGACTTTAGCATTCTCATTGCTCAGCGTTTTCCCCTCGCCCTTACGCACCACGCGCAAAACGGGTTTATTGGTGGACGCGTCAATCAGCTCGCCTTCGAAGTAGAGATCGGTATTCATGGTGCGGTGGCCTGTGGCCATTTGCGTGCCCGCCACCACCATCGCAATCGGGATCACCTCGTAGTACTGCAGGCCTTCTTTACTGCTGTCCACGCCGGTAATCGCCCCACGGAAAATTAAACTGCGTGGGCCAGGCGTCGTCACCAAAGGCTTGCGCTGTTGTGCCGCGGCCTTCAGCTTAGTGTTAGTATAGGCCAGCAGGCCATCCAGCGTTTGCTGGCCAATCTGAGTCGTCGGTTTAGGCGTCGGATAATAAACTACCGGGTTATACACCAGGCTGTCGTAGTTGCTGGGTTTAAAGTTCGGGTCAACCCAGCGCATAACGGTTTTGCCGGTCGCCGATTTTGTTTCCTGCAGGCCGGAGTAATCTTTTAGAAATCCAGAGTATTTTTCCGGTGAGGTGGTTTTTGAAGCACACCCCGCCAGCGCTAATAAACCTGCCAGACAAGCCACTTTAAAATACGTTGTGGTACGCATCGTTTGTTCCTGTTAGTTGGTGTAAGCCTTTCAGGTATAGCAAAAAACGACACTTCCTGTAGGGGTAAAGCTGCTTTGATGCAAAAACTCAGATCTGCCGCTCATCTCCTGCGGCGGCGACGCCATCGCACAGCAGGTCGATAATCAATAACGCACCATATTGCCCCTCTCCGGGAGAAAGCCAGACGTCTCCGGCCTGCGCCGCGCTGGTGGGATCTTTGGTCACCATGATTATCGCCGCGCCCTGCCGACTGGCCTGCTGCACCGCCGCAAGCAGCGCGCTGTCCGGCGTTGAGCTGGCGAAGACAATCATCGCCTGCCCCGCATTCAGCATCGAGGCGGTGAAGCTCATCAGCGCCGGGTCATAGCAGACGCTGGCGGGCTGCCCCAGCGTCAGTAAGCGATACTGCAGCAGGCTGGCAAAAGGCGTGTCCGCCGCACCGGCGCTAAAAATATGAATCGCATTGGCTCGCCTGAGCAGCGCCACGGCACGGGTGACGCTCGCCTCAGGCAACGTTTCCAGCTGCTGACTCAGCGACTGCTGGATGCTGCCCAAACGCTGCTGCCAGGCAGCAGACAGCTCGCTGCCCGCCATGGCGGTACTGGCCTGCGCCAGCTTCATGCGTAAATCACGAATATCATCGCAGCCGGCGGCTCGGGCAAAACGGGTGATCGTCGCCGGACTCACGCCCGCCGCCTGCGCCAACTGGTCAATAGTGGCCGAGGAGGCAAAACCCGGATCGTGCAGAATAGCCTGCGCTACCCTGGACTCCTGCTGGCTGAACTCCGCCAACTTCTGCCGAATGCGGCTGATAATATCGCCGTCCGTATCCCGCCCGATGGAGTGTGAAAAACGCGCCAGCACGTCTTTAGCCACGCCGCCACGACTGGCCAGAAATTGCAGCGTCTCGTTATCTACCCATGCTGCATCCCCCAGTACCTGAGACGGCGCGGCTAACGCTTCCTGTACCCGGCTGTCGTGCCGCTGGTGGCGAACCTGACCGAGGAAATCATTCATGTCGCTGCAGCCTATGGTGCGGGCAAACTGCTGCAAGGTCGCCTGGCTCACGCCCGCACGGGCGGCCAGTTGCTCCATCGTCGCATCCGGTAGCTGGAAAAAATTCTCAAGAAAAAAGCGTGCCAGCCGGGTCTCCTGCGGAGAAGAGTCCGCTAACCCATGGACCAGGTGATAAACAATATCCATCGCTGAAAGATTCCTTGCGTCTGCGTCACGGGCGAATAAACCATCATAATGTCTTGAAATTATTTTTCAATTACCATTGTCGTCATGCCTCTCACTTTCGCTATACCAGCCCGACAACCTCCTGACTCCCCTTTAATATTCGGGAAACCAATAATCCAACGCAGATCACGGTCATGAAAATAATTTTCATACATGCTGAATAAACGCGCTGTTGTTTGAAACACGTTTTCAATTTGAAGGATAAAGGTAATGAAGAAGATCATGTTGTGTTGCGCCGCGGGAATGTCCACCAGCATGCTGGTGCAAAAGATGCGTGCCGAGGCCACAAAGCGCGCGCTGGACGTGCAGATTGACGCCGTCTCCGTCGCAGAAATTGAAAGCCATCTCCAGAGCGCCGACGTGGTGCTGCTTGGTCCTCAGGTGCAGTTTGAGCTGGCCCGTCTGGCCGAGCTTTCTGCCCCGTCAGGTAAGCCGGTGGCGGTTATCGACATGATGGATTACGGCACTATGCGCGGCGACCGCGTGCTGGATAAAGCTCTTACCCTGATGGCCTGATGAGCGGGAGAAAACGATGAAAATTACCGTTGTGGGCGGGGGCAGCAGCTATACCCCGGAACTGATTGAAGGCCTGATTCTGCGCCATGCCGCCCTGCCGATGACGGAGCTGGCGCTGGTGGACGTGGAAGCCGGGCGCCAGAAGGTTGAGATTATCGCCGCGCTGGCCCGCCGCATGTTCGACAGCAAAGGTCTGGAGCAGGTCAGGGTATCAGTGCACTACGATCCTGACGCGGCGATTGCGGGCTCCAGCTTTGTGCTGACCCAGCTTCGCGTTGGGCAGCTACCCGCTCGTGCCGCCGATGAACGCCTCGGCCTCAGCCATGAGCTGCTGGGCCAGGAGACAACCGGCGTCGGCGGTTTTGCCAAGGCGTTGCGTACCATTCCGGTGATGCTTGATATTGCGAGGCGCGTCGAACGCCTCGCGCCGAATGCGTGGATTATTAACTTCACCAACCCGGCAGGCATCGTCACCGAGGCCGTGTCACGCTACAGTGCCGCCAACATCGTTGGTTTGTGCAACGTGCCGGTGACCATGCACCACACCATCGCCGACATGCTCAAACTCCCTTACGACAAAGTCACGCTGCGCTTTGCCGGACTCAACCATATGGTCTGGGTACATGAGGTGATTGCCGATGGCCGTGACGTGACCGCCGAGGTGATTGAAATGCTATGCGACGGCGAGCAGCTTTCAATGAACAACATCAAAGCGATTCCGTGGCCGCCTGCCCTGCTGCGCGCCCTGAAAGCGATTCCTTGCCCGTATCATCGTTACTTCTGGCAAACCCGCACCATGCTGAAGGATGAGCTGGCCGACGCCGCGAACGGAAAAGGCACCCGCGCCGAGCAGGTAATGAAAGTGGAGGCCGAACTGTTTGAGCTGTACGCCAACCCACAGCTCGACAAAAAGCCGGAGCAGCTCAGCCAGCGCGGCGGCTCATTCTATTCTGAAGTCGCTCTGGAGCTTATTGACGCCCTGCACAACAACCTCGGCAAGCAGATGGTGGTGAATACCGCTAACAACGGCGCCATCCAGGGGCTACCGGACGATGCAGTTATCGAAACCAACTGCGTGATAGATGCGCTGGGCGCCCACCCGCTGGCGTTCGGCAAACTTCCTCCCCTGATGAACGGCCTGACGCAGCAGGTGAAAGATTTTGAACGCCTGACGATTGAGGCGGCGGTTCACGGCGATAAGCAGCAGGCGCTCCTGGCGCTGATAGCGAATCCGCTGGTGGCCGACGTGAATATTGCTCAGGCGCTGCTCGACGAAGTGCTTGAGAGTAACAAGGCGTGGCTGCCGCAGTTTAAATAGCGCCGATTACCGGTGGGCGCAGCTATGCCGCCCATCCCATTACAGAAACCAATAACAATAATGCCCGGCCATGCGCCGGGACAGGGGTAACCGTGTCCGCAAAGAAATCGTTTCTTGAAAAATATGTGCTGCCCGTCGCGCTGAAAATCGCCGGGCAAAAGCACGTGCTCTCCGTCCGTGACGGGATCATCCTGAATATGCCATTCATGCTGATTGGCTCATTCTTCCTGATTTTCGCCTATCTGCCGGTGCCGGGTTACCCCCAGCTAATGACCGATTTATTCGGCGCAACGTGGCAAAGCAAGCTGCTTTATCCGGTCAAAGCGACCTATGACATCATGGCGATTATCTCCAGCTTCGGCATCGCCTATCGCCTGGCCGAGAAATACCGCACCCTCGATCCGCTTACCTCTGGGGCGGTGTCGCTGGTGGCCTTTATTATGACGATTCCGCAGAACATTATGTTTACACCGCCGTCCGGTGGGCCTGCCGAGTTTGTGAAAGGCGTGCTGCCGATGGGACAAATCGGCAGTCAGGGACTGTTCGTTGCGATTCTGATTGCGTTGCTTTCGACCGAGATTTACCGCTTTATCAGCAACCGTAATCTGGTTATTCGCATGCCGGAAGGCGTCCCCCCGGCGGTGGCAAAGTCGTTCCTCGCGCTGGTGCCGGGCTTCTGCGTGCTGGCGGTAGTGCTGGCGCTGCGTCTGCTGGTGGAAGCCACGCCGTTTGGCGACATCAACACCATGATTACTGACCTGGTGGGCATCCCAATGAGCCATATCGGCGGCTCACTACCGGGGATGATTGTTTCGGTGATCCTGATTGGCATTCTGTGGACGCTGGGCCTGCATGGCGACACCATCGTGCTGGTGTTTATCCGCCCGGTCTGGCTGACCAACATGTCCGAAAACCTGGCGGCGTTCCAGAATGGCCTGCCTATTCCGCACATCATTACCCAGCAGTTCTATGACCTGTGGATTGCCCCAGGCGGTACCGGCGCGCTGTTAGGTCTGGTTATCTTTATGCTGATCCGCAGCCGCAGCGTGCAGATGAAGCAGCTGGGTAAAATTGCCGCGCCGGGCAGCCTGTTTAACATCAGCGAGCCGATGGTGTTTGGCATTCCGCTGGTGATGAACCCGTATCTGGTGGTGCCGTTTATCCTGACGCCGGTGGTGCTGGTGATTGTGTCCTGGACGGCGATGGCAACCGGCCTGGTTGCGCCCCCTGCCGGGATTGCGCTGCCGTTCACTACGCCAATTATCGTCAGCGGCTATTTAGCGACGGGCGGCCACGTTTCCGGCTCGATTCTGCAGATTGTGAACCTGGCTATCTCGCTGGTGATGTATTACCCGTTCTTCCGGGTCTGGGATAACCTGAAGTTCCGCGAAGAGCAGCAGGCAAATCAGACGGCGGTCAGCGCCCCGGCTGAGGCGGTGAGTGAGAGGAGTACAGTCTGATACTTGTTTTGTCTCAATATGTTATTAGGTGAACACCCAGGACGTTTGACCTCTGCAAATTTGGGTATCGTTCCGTTCACCCGTAGAGCTATTTCCCCTGCACGTTCAGATAACGGTGAACGTGTCCGGGGGATAACGCCATCCCCCGAACAGCCCCGGCGCCCGGCGAGCTCATCGCCGCTGAAGCGGTAAACCCACCGGCTATCACCCAAACATTCGGGGTCGTTCGCGATCCGTTCCCGACGATCGCTCTCTTTCGCTGCTCCCGGCAGCTCAACCCCGCCTGAGTTGGGTCATAACCGGGGGCGATGAGAGCCGGGAACAAGGGCGTGGCTTTGAGATCTGAAGCGAATATAACGTTTAAGCGTTGCTGTGGGTTAAAAGCGAGGCTCGGTTCCGGCTTAAATCGCCTCGGTTTTCTCTCCGA